>NZ_JAMPQI010000007.1:0-116100 GCF_028482365.1 Providencia sp. PROV122
AGTTAAATTAGTAAATCATTCAGTTTCATGAGGAGGATTTTATGCAATCTAACTTATCTCCTAAAGAAATTGTTGGGAGCAATATACATAAAGCTCGCCGAGCTAAAGGGCTAAGTGGTTCTGAGTTAGCTGATTTACTTTTATGCTCTCAGCAACATGTTTCACGTATTGAGCGCGGAGTTATTCGACTACACCTAGAGCAGATTAAGCAAATTGCGAACTCGCTTGATATTGATATTAATTGTTTATTAGATGGCGTTGGATTTCAAAATAACTCAATAAATTATATCCATAATATGGAATGTTATTTTAAAGCTGAAGGATGGTTTTCTGGAACTAGTCAATTTATGAAATAGGCTTAACCTTATGTCAGGAAATATAATAAAACCAACATTTAATATTATTGTAGGAAAGAAAATAAAAAGATACAGAAAAGAAATGAATTTAACTGCTGAGGAGTTAGGGAGATATATCGGCGTAAGTCAGCAGCAAATTTCCCGTTATGAATCAGGAGTTAACCATATTAATATTGATTTTCTTTCTCAATTATCTGAGTTATTTAAAGTACCAATTCAAGTTTTTTTGATAGAAGACTAAATATGTTATTTTAATTATTAATAATTAAATTTTAATTTTTAGCATTTGATTTTTTTAAATCAAATGCTAGTGCTCTGCTTTTTTCCAGTTCATTGCAAATAGAGTGTCTGCAATGAGCAATGAGCAATAAAAATTGACACTCATTCTTTATTTAACAAAAAACATAGGACTTTATATTCATGAAAATGAAATCTATTGCAATGGCAACTTTTATGGCTCTGGGATTAGCTTCTGCAGCAAATGCAGCGGATCAAGGCCACGGTAAAATAACGTTCAAAGGCGCTATTATCGATGCACCATGCTCAATCTCTCCTAACTCAATCGACCAAACAGTTGAATTAGGCCAAATTTCTAACATGGCATTAGTTGATGGCGGTAAATCAACTCCACGTCCATTCGAAATCACTTTAGATAATTGTGATATCACTAAACTGGCTAAAGGTGTTCAATTAACCTTTAGTGGTGCTGCTGCATCTTTCGACAATACCAATAAAACACTGGGTATTGTTGGTACTGGTGCTGGCGCTGGTGTTCAGATCACTAATGGTAGCGGCAATGTGGTGACTTTAGGAACAGCTACACCATTCCAACAAATTCAAAATGGTAACAACACACTGAATTTCGCTGCTTACTTAAAAGGTAATGGTGGCGATATCGACACTATCACTGCCGGTGACTTTAGCTCAGTAGCGGATTTCACTTTGTCTTACGAGTAATTCATCTTGAGCCAACAAATTAATTTGTTGGTTCATTCCGACTGAATTGGGTGTAAGAGAGGAAGCAATGAATCATTCGATAACCAGTGGAGTGTTTTCATTGATCTTAAGTATAGGCACGTTGACTGCGGTATCAACTGCACATGCTCAAGGCTCAGTGAGTATGAATGGAAGCATTATTGAAACAGCATGTGCAATTGATGTCGGCAGCCGTGATCAAACTATTGATATGGGAAGTATTGCACTGACTCAAATTCGCCGTGATGGACAAGGACCGGCTCGCCCTTTTGTTATCCGATTAGTGAATTGTGTTCTTGAACGCCAAAATCCTGACAAACCGAATTGGCAATACTTTCGCGTAACATTCGATGGCTCCCATGACAGGGGGTTATTTGGTGTAAACGGACAAGCTCAAGGTGTTGGATTACAAATTCAACGTGAGGGAGATGGTGAAATTGCCATACCAGGCCAAGGAATGTCAGTGAGCGCACTAACAGCTGGAACAAAAGATCTCACCTATCGGCTACGGTTGGTGGCGAATAACCGCCCATTGGTATCAGGCCAATACTACAGTCAATTACGCTTCAAACTGGATTATGAATAGTCGGCTCCTCTTATAAATGAAACTCCCTTTGTAGGATGAGCTTCGTGAGCGAAATGACATTACGGATAAAAGAACGCAAAAGAAGGTCGAGATGATGACCCTGAATTTCATTCACACGCCTGTGTTACAGATAACTCGGCCTTGCAGATTAGGGCTTTTAGTCGCGTTGGCTATTAGCTTTGGTGGTCACGCATCCGATATTACATTTAATATGGATATGCTAGA
The DNA here is from genome assembly GCF_028482365.1 of Providencia sp. PROV122. NCBI lineage: Bacteria > Pseudomonadati > Pseudomonadota > Gammaproteobacteria > Enterobacterales > Morganellaceae > Providencia > Providencia sp. PROV122. The sequence goes on from NZ_JAMPQI010000007.1 coordinate 2,143, forward strand.
CGTCAATGATCGTAACAACATTGATCTAAGCCAATTTGCGCGTCCAGGCTATCTCATGCCTGGTGAATACAGTTTTACGGTCTTCTTAAACAAGCAAAGCATGCCGGAAGAAACTGTCTTTTACTATGCACCTGAAGGTGAGTCGAATGAAAGCCTCCCTTGCCTGAGCCCTGCTTTAGTTGAAAAATTCGGTATCAAACCTGAATTGATGTCGACATTGAAGTGGTGGCACGAAGGACAGTGTTTATCACTTGAAAGTTTGCCCGGAACTGAAGTTAAAGCCGACCTTGCGACTTCGGCTATGTATATTAGTTTGCCGCAAGCCTACCTCGAATATACCGCTGAGAATTGGGATCCTCCTGCACGCTGGGAAGAAGGATTACCCGGCGCATTGTTTGATTACAACTTAAATGCACAAGTGGGCCAACAAACCCGCTCAGGACAACAAACTAACTACAGTACCAGCGGTAATGGGGTTGCTGGTGTTAACTTGGGTGCTTGGCGTGTTCGTGCTGACTGGCAAATGCGTATTGATAAGCAACAAGGGCAAAGCACGACCACATCACTAGATTGGACTCGTTATTATGTCTACCGAGCAATCAAATCCTTAGGCGCAAAACTCACCTTAGGTGAGGATTATTTAACCTCTGATATTTTTGATAGTTTCAGGTTTACAGGGCTTAGCCTGATTACCGATACCAATATGCTACCACCTAATCTACGTGGATACGCACCAGAAATTACTGGGGTAGCAAAAAGTAATGCAACCGTCATCGTGAGCCAACAAGGACGCATTATTTATCAAACTCAAGTCGCTGCGGGCCCATTTCGTATCCAAGACCTAAATGATGCATTAGCTGGGCAAATCGATGTTGAAGTTAAAGAACAAGACGGCTCAACACAGAATTTCACTGTAAATACTGCAAGTGTTCCGTATTTAACACGTCCGGGGCAACTGCGTTACAAATTAGCCGCAGGGCGCCCAACAAATTGGCGCCATCATGTTAGTGGCGATACCTTTGCAAGTGGCGAATTCTCTTGGGGGGTTAACAACGGCTGGTCACTGTATGGTGGTGGAATTGGTGCAGAAAACTATGCATCCGCGGCTATAGGGATTGGTCGTGACTTAATGGTATTCGGTGCATTGTCATTTGATGTCACTCATGCTCGGGCGCATTTAACCAACTTAAGTGGTATTGACGATAAAACGTATCGTGGGAGCTCGTATCGTTTAAGTTACTCTAAACGTTTTGATACCTATAACAGCCAAGTGACATTTGCAGGATATCGATTCTCTGAGCAAGGTTTTATGAGTATGTCTGAGTATTTGGATGCGCAGGAAACAGGTGCTCGCCAATACAACAGCAAAGAAATGTATACCATCTCTTATAACCAACAGTTTTCAGAGTTAGGGCTGAGTGCGTTCATCAATTATTACCATCAAACCTATTGGGATCAACCCGATAACGACCGCTATAGTATTTCGTTAGCGCGCTATTTTGATATTGGTAAATGGAAGAATCTTAGCCTCAACTTGACGGCCTATCGAAATCGTTATCGTGAAAGTAATGATGATGGCGTATATGCGTCACTCACAGTGCCTTGGGGTGAAAAAAGCTCCGTTAGTTATAACAGTAGTTGGGATAAAAATGATAACTCACAGCGTGTGAGTTACTACAGTACCATCGATGAGAGAAATAACTATCAGCTAAGTACCGGATGGGCGCGTTCAGGTGCGCTCGTGAGTGGCTATTACACTCATCAGGGAGACTTAGCACAGCTCAACGCAAACGCAACTTACCAACAAGACCGTTATCGATCTGCAGGGTTCTCTTTGCAAGGTGGTTTCACCGCAACAGAGAAAGGTGCCGTACTACATCGTGGTAGTCAAATTGGTGGTACTCGCATATTTGTTGATACCGATGGTGTGCCTAATATCCCATTACGTGGTTACGGCTCCATTGTACGTACCAACCGCTTTGGACAAGCCGTTATTAGTGACGTGAATAGCTATTACCGCAACCAAATTAGCGTTGATTTGAATGCATTACCAGATGAAGCACAAGTGTCTCAATCTATAAAGCAAGGCACTTTAACAGAAGGGGCAATTGGCTACCGTCAATTTGATGTTGTCGCAGGAAATAGTGCGATGGCGTTGTTAAGGCTATCGGACAATAGTACACCACCTTTCGGAGCAATAGTCTTAAACGGTCGTGGTCAGCAAGTCGGTATGGTGGGTGATGATGGAAATACCTATCTCACTGGTTTAAATGCAAAAGATACCTTGCAAGTTCGTTGGGATGACCAAGTGCAGTGTGAAATCACACTCCCTAATACCTTGCCAGAAGATGATTATTTACAGGCAAGCTGGTTACTACCGTGCCACAAACCGGGAGCAAAAGCCGCATCGCCAGCGACCATAAAGACACAATCAGCCAGTCGTGCATTAGAAGCAATGCCGAAAACAGCAGAACTTGTTGTGCCTGTTGTTGAAAGAACGGCGCCAAAGGAACTAAGTCGCTGGTTACAAAAATAATAAAAATGGTGGTACGCAAAGAGCGATGAGTGTTCCTTAACCATAGAAGATAACAATATGATGAATAACATGATGAAAAACAAATTGATGAACAAAAAAAATGCCCATAGAGCAGTATTCGCATTGGCTAGCGTTGTGTTGACTTCAACAACGCTATCTTCTGCTCAAGCAGCAGTTGCCTTAGACAGAACTCGAGCGATTATTACAGGAGACGAAAAATCGATCAGTTTAAATATCAGTAATGAAAACAAACAATTACCTTATCTCGCTCAAGGTTGGGTGGAGAATGAGAAAGGTGAAAAAATAAGCGACCCATTTACGGTATTGCCACCGGTGCAGCGTGTTGAACCAGGGGCAAAAAGCCAAATCAAAATCCAAGCGCTGCCAAGTGCTGCTGCACTGCCGCAAGACAGAGAATCCGTGTATTACTTTAATTTGCGTGAGATTCCACCAAAAAGTGATAAGCCCAATACACTGCAACTGGCGTTACAGACACGTATCAAATTGTTTTATAGACCGAAAGCAATCATTCCGACACGTGAGCAAATGGATAACCCATGGCAGGAAAAAGTAACTCTTACGCGTCAGGGTAACCAGTATACGATTAATAACCCAACTGCCTATTACGTTTCTTTTGTCGATGCTGTTCCCAACAAAAATGGACAAACGGTCGCAGGGTTTGAGCCAGTGATGGTGGCACCAAAAAGCAGCAAAGCACTGAACGTCAGTGCAGACGCATTAGGTAATAAACCTGTGCTGACCTATATCAATGATTACGGTGGTCGTCCAACACTGTCGTTTACATGTCAGGGAAATAGCTGCCATGTGGTACCTGAAAAAAAATAGACTGATTTGAAATGCGCGATGAGATAGCAGGAGAATATCATGACAAACACAAGCAGGATGCTCCGTTATGTGGGCTTAGGAAGTTTAGCGCTGAATTTATTCAGTAACATGGCGATGGGAACAGCCCTAAATAAAGTTGATAACTGGGATGTAGATGGTTCACATGGCACGCTATATGTCCATGGAGCCTTGACGGAAAGTGCTTGTCGTTTAGCAATGTTATCAGCATATCAAACTATTAATTTAGGTACTGTGGGAACAGGACAGCTTCAGCATGTCGGGCAAACAGGTAACCCTGTTGCGATTGAGCTGCGTTTAGAGGATTGTTTAAGTGGTGAAAGCCGCAGCCGCACTGCACAGGGGAATCTTTTGTGGAGCCAACAAATGCCGTCAATGAAGGTCCGCTTTTTGGCTCCTATAGATATTCAAGACCCGCGCTTGGCAGCTGTTATCGGTGTTCAGGGGATTGGCCTGCAATTAAGTGATGCAGCGGGTTCACCAATTAACTTAGGTGAGTACAGTACACCACAGTTGGTTTCACCTGGGCAAAACCAATTAACTTACTATGTAACGCCAGTACGTACCTCTGCTCAACTAAATGCTGGAGCTTATCAGGCGTTAATTAGATTTCAGGTAAGTTATGAATAGGAGCATGGAGATGAGAGGAGCTTATTTTTTTACTATAGGCTTGAAAGCGTGTGTTCTAGCTGAGGTAATTCTCTTTGGTACTCTGATTTCACTCAGCTTTTCTTACAATGCTATCGCTGCAAATCTAAGCTCTAATATCCAAATTCGCGTGACGGTATACGGTGAGCCGGAATGTACCCTTGGCGGTGCAACAACGACCTCTGTAGATTTTGGCGATATACATCAGGCAAAGATTGATGGTGCTTATGGGCGCTCACCTATTAATTATAACTTGATATGTAATGGCTTATATAAGAATACATTAAAGATGACGCTGAAATGGACTGATAGGCAAATTAATGGTGAGTCATCCGTGACGACCAATCTCCCGAATTTAGGTATTGCCATTTACCGTGATGGAACCCGCCTTAGTAATGGTGCGACATTCAATTTTAATTATGGGAGTTCGCCTGCTTTGTATGCCGTCCCTGTTAAACCTACAGGCGTAAACTTAACATCAGGTGGGGATTTTACGGGCAATCTCACGATGGTATTGGATTACCAATAGGATGATATCAATGAAATTATTCCGTTATCTTCTCTCGGTCTGCATGATTCTTAGCCTGTTTAGCCAAAGCCAAGCAGCAACACTTGGTATCCAGCTAAAAGGTCGATTATTGGTGACACCGCCCGTGTGCATTTTGAATAACAACCAGCAAGAAACTATACATTTTGGCGATATATTGCTTCCACGTATCGATGGAGTTCAATACAAGCGTACTGTACCAATGAGACTCAGCTGCACAAATCTAGCGAAAAACGCTATAAAGCTCACGCTTGTCGGCGATGGAACATCATTTAATAGCAATGGCGCATTAAAAACGAGTAACCCAAAACTCGGGCTTTCCTTTTATGTGAACAATGCTAAGCAAGTTATTAACCAGCCTTTCAATGTGTTATATACAGCGCTGCCAACCTTGGAGGTTGCTCCAGTAAAAAACAGTGATGCCAATTTTACGAATACCGATGGCGGATTTTTTACAGCGCTGGCAACACTGAAAATTGAGTATCAGTGAGAATGATTATGTGGAATAACAATCAAATTAAGCATTGGATGGCAGGATTTATAATGGTGATGTCCATATCTTCAGCGCAAGCAAATTGGGCTTGGGCATTTGATGGCACGTTAATTATTCCTCCTGTTTGCCAATTAAGCCATGACGACCCGATAAAAGTTTCATTTGGTAAAGTCGGTGTACGAAAAATCAATGGTACCGCCTTCAAGCAACCTATTCCTTTTCAATTAAATTGTGTTGGCGATATGACACAACCGTGGGATATCAGCTTGATATTCGGAGGAACACCTGCGGGAAGTGGATTTGATAATGCGACATTAAGAACGGTGACACCGTTGAATAATGGCAAATTAGGAATTCAAATTCAGAAAAATGGCCAACCTCAACCATTGAATGAACCCTTTTTGATTAATGCGGCTTCACTACCATCCCTTTCAGCAGTTCCTGTCATGCGATCAGGAAGCGAGCTCGTAGGGGATAATTTTACTGCATCAGGCACGTTAACCATTATTTTTGAATAGGAGGCGGCAGTCATAACTATGAATATTAAACGTAATATGAGCTTTGCCTTTGGCTTATGGTTTTTGGGGGTCACTGCCACTTTTTCTGCAAATGTGGAATTTGATGGCACGCTAATTGAAGATGCTTGTGACGTTTATCCTGGCGACGAATCGATTGAATTAGATTTCGGTACGATAGTGGATAAATACCTGTATTTGAATACTCAAACAAATAGCCAGCCTTTTACCATTCGCTTAATCAATTGCGATTTAGCATTAGGCCATGAAGTGAAAGTCACATTTATGGGCGCAGAAAGTTTGGCTTTACCTGGTTTATTAGCGTTAGATGCTGGAAGCCAAGCAACAGGTGTGGCGGTTGGTATTGAAAGTATTTCCGGTACGGCAATCAAAATTAATAGTGGCAGTTATACCCAAGGGTTGTATGCCGGAAATAATAATGACCTACGATTTCAAGCGTATGTGAGAGCTGAGCCAGTTGCATTGCAAAATAAATCAATTGTGCTTGGTTCATGGGCTGCGAGTGCCACGTTCAAATTAGATTATGAGTAAATCATTATGTATGCGAAAAAAGCAAAAATATACGGAATGTTAAATACAAGCCGTTTGAGTATTTTATTATTAATCATCGCATTAGCGTCTCTATTTCCTTCTCGCCCTGCCAATGCGATTGCGTATGTAATGCCTGTGAGTATGACCTCTGGAGCTTGGCCTCGTGTTGCGATGGACATTCTTTCTTGGAGTGAAGCAAGTGGTGTTACTAACCCTTGTTATGGATCAACCGAATGTTGGGTAGGCCCTGATGTTCTGTATGCATCTGGTGCGCCGTCGTTGAGTGGATCTTGCTTAGATTATGGTAACTGCATTCGAATTAACCAGTATCGAACAGCGGAAGAAGTCGCAGCGGCTTTTCGTAGCGCAAAAGGAATTCCTTATCGTGCATCGTTTGTCATTGATAGCCCAAATGCAACTTGTATTGGATTATTCTATGTTAACCATAAACCAACCCCAGGCGTTAGGAATGCAATCCAGTGGCCAGGTAGCGTCTGTGGTAAAATCCCACCTACAAATCAAACATGTAGTATTTCTTTGCCTGCTTTTGTTAATCACGGGGCTCTCAGTAACACAAGTTTGAATGGTAAAACAAACTCAGTTTCTGGCAATATCACTTGTACACAGGCTACAAATATCAATTTATTTGCTCGTTCAACCACGGGTGAGCGTTATGTATATTTAAATTCGACTTCTAACTTTTATTCAAATCCATTAATTAACAATCAAAATGGCTGGAATGGCGTGAACATGAACATTTCTGGAAATAATGCGGCGAATTCATTTACATTCACTTCTGAATTACATGCATCAGGAACGGTAACACCTGGGTATTACACTGGAAATGCAGTCGTCATTATTGCATTTAATTAGTTAATCAAAACCTTCGAACCCAATTCACTGACTTGATAGTTGAGCTTTACTGGTAGTTATGGGGGTAGTGTTCTTTTTATTGTATGAGTGCGGATCAATTGAAATTACTGGCTTATTTAGAAGCTCGTAATTGCGCTTTCCTTGATATAGATACACCCTCAGTACAAAGAAAGGATCAATTGACTGAATTGGCACAACGTTGGTTAGCTCAACGTTTGGAGGAGAATTAACGAACCACCTGCTAAACTAATAATTCTTTGCCATTGGTTGAGGAGTTCGTAGAGTTTTCGGACTCCATAAAAAAGGGTAGCTATTTAGCTACCCAATTCGGCCAGTTCTTTAACTCAATGCCACGGCTTTGTAATTCTTTTCTGATTATATGCTTAATCCAAGCCGATACAGACGATGTCCACTCCCTACTAATTGAGACACACCCATTTAGAGTTTTCTAGTTGCTGACAATTTGCGTTTCAGTAAAACGAACGTTTTCATAACGGCTTCTGTAATTTTTAGGGCAGAAACTCTAATTATAGCTATCTTATTTTAGGGGAAGTGGACAGTTGAGATATCGTTTTTTAAAAAGTAATAACTAAAAAATGCCAGACGCGTTACTTAAAAAAATCATGAACAGTATCATTCCATTCGTGTCCTAAAATAGACCATTTATGATTTGTTGGTGGCGGAAAACCACTACGACAATACCCATTTTTAGTCTCAAAATTAAATATACCATGTGGGTAATTATTAATTAACAGAACGCACTTAAGACTATCTTCTGACCAGCCAATTTTGACATCAGATGGAATGTTTCTATCTGAAATATCCTCTACATTGTAAATATGGAGGGCGTCCTGAATTGGGTTGCCTTCAGCAGATTCATCTAGCGCATAGAAGTATCCTGTTTCTCCATCATCTTCAAATACAGCTGCAAATGTACCTTCAGGGGCCAAACTTTCGATTACTTTTTCCTGCCCCACGATAATTTGCTCTTGAGCTGTAACTAGTATTGTCATATGTGGTTCCTTAATTTATGCACCTGTAAAGTAAAAAAACTGTCAAAACTCAGTATAGAAAAAGCTCGTCATATGTAAAAATATTTATCTTACAATCCTACATATGTATAAATACGCTAGTCTTAGTGGTGGCAGTTTTTGTTAGGGATTCATTTTATTATAATCGCTCAAATCTATTAATACCTGAATTTAATCGGTAATGAGTGGAAATGCCTATGGCTGTTTCTCCATTAGTGCAAAACGTTATCGACGGTTTACTTGGACGATAATTGTGATGTGCTTGATTAAATACTAATTACTCTTGTACCAATCATCGTGGCTTGCCCTCCAACTCTAACACGACGAATCGCCTGTGCTTGTCTATCAATCGTCACTTGGATCATCGAAGAACAGCCCATTGCTCGCCCTTGCTCTAACAGAAAGTGAGTTTCATTAGGTAAGACATGATTGACCAAATAGCACCCTAGCGCGCCGCTGGCACTGCCAGTTGCCGATTCTTCATCTATGCCATATAGAGGGGCAAAATTTCGGCAGTGGGCTGTGATGGGGGCATGGTGGCTCAGCTCAAAGACATGGAAACCGATAGTACCGAATTCACGACTTAAGTTTGCGATAGCGTCATGATCGGGGTGCAGAATATCTAATTGGCCAGCCTGCACGGGAATGATGATATCAGGCAAACCTGTTGAAATGATTTCAATGGGAAAGCCAGTTTCTGTAATAGCCTCGGGCCGTATACCGATGGCAGCGGCGATATCTTCAACATCAGGCCCATGCCGCGTGATAGGTAAAGCTTGATCCATGACGATACTGTCAGGACTGACGGTTACGTTTAGAATACCAGCTTTGGTTTTTTGTGTATAAGAGCCTGGTGTAAGCAAATTAAGTGAGGCTAGAGTGAAAAAAACGGCTAGTGTTGCATGCCCGCAAAAATCGACTTCCCCTTCCGATGTGAAAAAATCCACTTCAAAATCCGTCTCCTCGCCAGTATAGACAAATGCAGTCTCGGAAAAACCAACTTGACGTGCGATAGCTATTTTTTGTGCAATGCTTAGGTTTGGGGGATTGAGAACCACCCAAGCAGGATTACCGCCAGAATTATTCTGGGTAAATGAGTTCACAAGGTATACCTTGACGCCGTGCTCAACCGAGTATGCTGCCTCGTTTTGCATTAACTGCTCCTGTGTAATAAATAGGTTCTATACGTTTTGCGTATCGTTAATAGGTTGGATATCTTCAATGTGAGGTTGGGCATGGTCGCTTTTGTGTCGTGCCTAAAACATAAAATAGATTACATAGACGTTGCGGTAGCTCGGAAAAGTACCAATATTTTCAAAGCAACCTCTGCCCCAATATACCCAGATATTTTTCAATGCCACAGACAGCTAAATGCTTTCTCTGACCATCAAGCCTTTTATTATTGTGACAGAAACCCTTTCTATCATCTTTTTAGGAAGAAAGCTTGTAAAAACTAAAATGCTCGGACTTGTGCAGCTAAAGTAACATATAAAGCATCTCGATTTATGGGAGAGGTGCAATATTAGCTAGTACAACGAACATTTAACTCAATATCAGCGTCACTCACCTCTTTCATCATATTGTTTGTCGGTATATTAATTAACATAAATGGAATTTTGCTATGAAAGAGTGGGGTAAAATCATCGATTAACTGCAATATTAAGAATAACTAGGTGGTAAAAGATAATCGCATTTTACTGTTACTCGACAATAACTTGTTGGTCATTATTAATAAATGTAACATTCGGTATGTAAAATATTTTATTATTCTGTCCATATAGGTATTTAGTTAAATGAGAAAATTATCAGTCTTATGTGTTTGTATGGTTGCCTTATCGGGATGCGCAGTTACGGAATATAACTATACCCCTTCTTCACATAAGGTGAGCGAGCCAAAAATAGGAACTGTAAACACGATAAGTATTGGGCAACTCTTAGTAAGGGATGGAGTAATTAGTGAGATTGATGGGATCAAAGTGCTCGATTCAACTCAGATAGATTTAGCCTATAAAGTGACGCCAGGAACCTTTAAAAAGGTAGGGGAAAGCGATAAAGGTGATTTTTATATGCCTACGAATACGAATGATTCTGGTAGTGTGGTCGTTGAAGTTATTGGGCAACCATGGACTTCATTATTAGTAAAAAAAGAGAGTCATGAGCTATGTGTCGTCACCGAATTTAATGTCTTTATCTGTAGCGATAAGGCTAAATTTGATAAGGTGAAATTAAGTAATCCTGCAGGAAATTCCTTTGAAGAAGCATTAATTTTCAATGGGAAAAATGGTGACTCTGTAAATATAGGCTATAGGCAAATAGGTTCTAATATTGAAAACCAAGGCTTTAATAATGATATCCAGTATGATTTAAAGAAAAGTAATATTATTTCATACAAAGGCGCAAAAATTAAAGTGCTTGATAGCTCAGAACAATCAATAACATATGAAGTATTAAGTCATTTTTAGCGTCAAGTTATTTTCGTCAAACAGCCCGTACAACGGGCTTATTGGCATATATCTTCTTTAATGCTGTCTCAATGAAAGGCTACTTGCTAAATCATAGAACTTGTCATAATTTTTGATAGATTAAAACTAGGGGGATCGATATGAAAAAAGTGATAGACAAATTATTCGTGGTCGCTACATTTTTGATTGTTGCTTTATCCTTTATTTTTGCTAACGGTCTACCGTTTGATCCTACTGAAAAAAGCGAGCAAAAATAATTTTCAGAGAGTTTAACAAAAGGTCACTATAGTGAAGTGGCCTTATAAATCTACCACATGGGCTTCTGTTATAGGTCATGACTTGAAGTTTACAACAACAAATAGCCGTCACTTGTAGAGTATACTTATATCTTCGTGTTATCTTATAGATGATGTAAGTTTGGTGTTTTTAAACGTAATCTGATAATGACCTATGGGGCAGAGGAATAAAATCTTTCCTAGCGACTTTTTTAAACATATTAAATGAATGCCAGTCAGTAGGTTATCTAATTGATTTTATACTCCTTTGGTCAAATAACGATAATTAAAATGTTATAGGAATGTACTGGCTCAATATGAAAGTTATCATTTATTGAAGCTAGATTATGAAAAAATTACAGCCCACTAATGAAAGGAAGTTATGAAATACGAAATGGTGACAGTAAGTTAAATATCCTGTATTCTTGTCTAAAATTTTTAGTAAGCTGATAAGGATATTAAGTGAAAAAACCTATTTCATTATGGATAATTCAGATAATTATTATAATTAATATATCTTCATTTTTGTTTTATTTGTTAAAAAACACATCTTTTTTATTTGTTGTTTACAAGATGAACATTCCTCTTTACTTGAAAATTGAAACTTACTTCTTTAACGCAATCATGTTATTAGTATTAGTCATTCAAGTTGCTGCTTTGTATTTATCATTTAAAAGAAATCGGTTAGCCAGAATATTTACCTTATTAGGATGGTTTTGTTTTCTTATTTCATTCTTATATTCTAATTTTAGTGGTGGGTGGGCCAGCATCCCAGAAGGTCCTATTCGTTATGATAGTGATCTTGAAAGGTTGGGGGCACTTTGGGGGAAGTATGAGGAAACTGCATTATGTTTGCTGTTAACTGCATTTTTGTGTTTTTCAAAAAAAATGAAACAGTATTTTCAATTTAACTAGTTCCTTCTTATTTTCTTAAGAAACAACCTTAATTTAAGGTCTTAATGATAGATGTGTTGATAGAGTTGGTGTTTTATGTTGTTGAAAAAACAGTACATTTATATGTTGATTTAGAGATGGCGTATGGTACTTCCACATGCGTAAATAAAGATGAATAAATGTATATTCACTGCAAATTTTCTAATTCGGCAATTCTATCTATAACAGGTGTTGTGACATTATTCGCATATTCAAAAGTGTCGAGATAAATAATGTTTTTTCTGTCGAATCCTTTTCTATAAAACATGTATTTCAAACCTGGGGCGCAGACCAGAAGTCTAGCACCTTGTTCAATAAGTTTTTTTATATCTGATTCGGTGTCATCTCGGTAAACATGCCAGTCTAAATTTTTCTGTGCTATCGCTTTTTGTAGGGCTAATATATAGTTATCTTCGGTATATAAATTAAACAAAGCGCCGAAAATACCGGAACCTGTTACCCCTTGTATAGGGTTTCTGCCAAGTATAGGGCTAGGCATATAGATAAAGTATATTTTTTTCTTTTCCATCTTTTGCCTTGTCGAATTATCAATATCGTAATATATAAACGTACCACACTGACTAGGAACATTGATATAAATTTATGCTAGTTTCAACCCTACTGATGGATTGAAATAACTGTTTTTGACCTTTGCTTGTAAAACATCACCTCTATAGCTAAAGAGGGGATACATAAGCGCTCAAGACGTGTCCTCGGTGTGCTCTTCATCTATGAACGTCGGGTGGCGCCATATTGCCATATAAAGAGGTGAATAGTGTTATGGCAATTTCTTCACATTTAGGTACCTAATCTTCTGAACTGCGCAAACCACTTCGACCATAAAAAGTACCGTATGATATAGATTGGTGTGTGATAAGACGGGGAATTACGGAAAGGATGATTTTGTCGCTATGCCATCATCACTCATCTCACTTTGCACATGTTCTGATGTTATCGATTTATAATGATTGTGCATTGAACATTTATGTTAATGAGTAGTAATTTTTTTATCAAATTAAATGATGAGCGATAAGCTATTTTATTACGCTTGATGGTGAGCAAATGAAAATATAGTTATTTTTACTTATATCAATATTCTGGGGTGTGAAAATTAAAGCCATTTAACCTTAACAACAGTACCTGTTTCTATGCATACTATGACTTCGGATTTATAAGAGTAAAGATATTTTTACAGTGCTTGGAATATTTCGTAAGTATAATATAATTAAAAGTTATTTTTCCTAATTTAAGTGTCTTTTTGCTTAAGTTTTACTCAAATTTGCTCATCGGATGGCTCGAAAAGATGAGATAAATCTTATTTATTTAGGTGGTTACCATTAGCATATTTAGGAGCATACATGCTATTATTACGTGTAATGTTTTTTATTAACTAACTGATTTTTATGTAAAATATTATATTGATAATAAATTAAATTAATGATTATTGAAAATAAACCACAGCATACAAGTCGTTTAGAGGTATAAAATTAAAAATGAGTAATAAATACCTATTGGCAATTACACCGCTAATTACTTTTTTTATCGCTTCTGAATCTTTGGCATTTCAAAAGCAACAATATAATCCTGTTGTGTTCAACATGGCACAACTCTATGATTTTAATCCAGTTAAAGGAAATGTTAAAGAAATTAGGTCCGTCGTTTACAATAAAGACAAGTCTATTAACTATGAGTCATTGTTAAAAATTGGTCGTGATGGCTGCATAGATAGTTTTGCTTTAAACCAAAAAAAGGACGAATACCTCAGTGGTGTACATAATTATCTCTTTGTTGAGAGAGTTAAAAATAAATTAGTTGGTAGGGATAATAATGGCCCTGTAGAAATGGAAATCGGTAATAACTGTACGATATTATCAAGAAAGGATAATAATGGAAAACTGATATATCGATATAACAAAGAAGGGATTATTATCGGCTCTGTATTGGCAGATAATAAAACAAAGTTTAGCGAAAATAATTATAATGAGTTTAAACTACCAACAACGATAAAATATTACAAAGATAATAAAGTAATATCTGAAACCATTATTACATATGGGAAAGATATCACTAAGCCATTTGATCTGTTAATGAAAATTCGTGTGTTAGGTCAGACTATTCTACAAGTAGACTCTAAATGTGATTACAATAGCCAAAATATTGCACATAAGTGTCATTTTGAACTAACAATAAATGAAAATGGTCAGGACATTAAGTTAATCAAAGATAGTACGACGGAAGTGTCATTCTATTGATAGCGAAATTTTTATAAAGGAGCTTTAGTCCGTGTCCAAGAATCGCCCTCTCAGAGTATAACTGGCTTTTAATTTTTAAAAGCCAGTTATAAGAGGGTATAAATTGTTATTTTAGCAACCTAACTTGAAATCTCGTGTTAGGCGTATCCCGTGAATGGCTACTATGGCGTAGTCTTAAGGAAATTTACCACGACCCTGAAGAGCCGCCTCCACCGGAGCTCCCGCCACCACCTCCGCTAAATCCGCCACCGCCTCGGCTTCCACCACTGCCGCCTCGGCCATTATTATTGCTCCCACCAATGTACACATTGATAAAACCAAAATAATGACCAATGCCAATGATGCAACCAACACTACTTGAAATAACGGATGAAATAACAAAATCACCTTCTGATATGACGAGTGCAAATAGAAAAATAAAACCAGTAAATAAGAAGGCAATAGTAATCGAAAGACGCTTTTTTTCTGACTTAATAATGAGGCCAAGTATTTTATAAATAATAGCAACAGCCAAAAATAAAAGTAGAAATATCGCAACAAACATAGTGAAAGCGAGGATGAACACCATCCAGGTGGGTAGTATTTTGAGAAAAAGGAATTGGCTCCAACGTGGTAATTCTGTATATAAAAAATCTTCTCCAAACTTCATGCCATTACCTGCGGGGTTATTAAAGCCGCCAGTGTAAGCAGTTAACAAGAGAATGATAGCGATTGGAATTGCAGCCTTAAGTTTATGTAATTTAATAAGATGATATATGATAAAAAGCCAGATATAAGCGCTTGCCGCTAGTACGATAGCAAGTGAAGCATCTAATAAACCAAAGGGAGCAGGTTGTTTAGAAATAAAAAAGCTAGGAGTTTTGGCGTCAGGGAGTGGCTCATTTTTTATTAAGGCGATTAGGGAATCAATAGTACGGTTGAGACCTCCTGCATAATTACCGCGCTTAAATTCAGGTATAAAATCATATTCTAAAATACGCTTTGCAAGGCTATCGCTGATTGCCCCTTCTAACCCATAACCCACCTCGATACGCATTGTACGGTCATTGACAGAGACGAGTAAAAGAACACCGTCATCAATATTTATACGACCAATCCTCCATTGATTGAATACTTTTTCTGCATAGCTTTCAATATCTAATGGGGAAGTACTCTTTACGATTAAAATGGCAATTTGCGACCCAGTTTGTTGCTGAAATAGCGCTAACCGTCGAGCTAAACTATCGCGCTGTTCTGTTGTTAATAAATGTGCTTCATCCACGACGTGACTGGTCATCGTGGGAATAGAAAGTGTATTCGCAAAAGTGGGAATAGAGAACAATAAGAAAAACAATCCCCATAGCCATTGTTTTGTTTGCTGAATTTTGCCAATCATCGTGGAATCCTTTCTGAAAGGGTGAATTTCATTATATTCGATAGTCATATAACGTCAGCATATACTGACTGAATAATACATAATCTTATTTAATTTGTAATCGTTTTCATAGGATGGAATAGCGTTTTGAGAAATAATGATTAAATTAAAATTAATTTAATCATTGAATATTGTTCCGATAATATAAGAATATTCGTTAAAACCTGTCATTCATATCATTAAATGTTAATAGGCTACTCTTGAACTCTTGAGTAGCAAAGCTCACATATTGTCTAACAAAAGCTTAATTTCTAATCGCAACGAGGTGACATTACTCACATTCTTTAACTTATCTTGCTATTTAAGACATTTTTTTCTCGCACTTAATAGATTTATCGTCTTTATTAAATTTTATACAGAAATGTTATTGAATTGTGACAGACGGATAAAGAATAAAGTGAATACAGCTTATGTGAGGGCAGAATGGAACTGATAACAGCTTGGTTAGGAGAACTTAACGGTATTGTGTGGGGAGTTCCCATGTTGATTGGGATCCTCGGTGTTGGGATCTATATGCAGCTCCGATTGGCATTTTTGCCAATCCGTAAATTGGGTACAGGGTTTAAGTTACTGTTTCAGAAAAATGAGGATAGGGGTGAAGGGCAAATATCGCCTTTTAATGCGTTAATGACAGCATTATCGGCGACAATCGGTACTGGTAATATCGCAGGGGTTGCCACCGCTGTGGTGATGGGAGGGCCAGGCGCGCTGTTTTGGATGTGGATCACGGCATTGGTTGGTATGGCCACAAAGTACTCAGAAGCTGTGCTTGCGGTACGTTTTCGAGAAGTCGATAAGTATGGACAATATGTTGGTGGCCCAATGTATTACATCAAAAATGGTTTAGGGCCTAAATGGATTTGGTTAGGTACATTATTTGCTCTTTTTGGTGCTTGCGCCAGTTTTGGAATTGGGAATACTGTACAAGCGAACTCTGTTGCCGATGTGCTGGAAAGTAACTTCGGCGTGCATAAATGGTTGACTGCTGGGGCACTTGTAATCTTAGTTGGTGCTGTGTTAATTGGTGGATTGCGTCGTATCTCTGATGTTGCAGGGAAACTCGTACCATTCATGACCGTGGCTTATTTTGGTGCAGGTTTATTGGTATTAGGGCTCAATTTTACGGAGATCCCAGCTGCATTCTCTTTAGTGATTACCTCAGCATTTACACCGGTTGCGGCTCAGGGTGGGTTTGCAGGTGCTGCTGTATGGGCGGCAATTCGCTTTGGTGTTGCGCGTGGCGTATTTTCCAATGAGGCTGGTTTGGGAAGTGCACCTATTGCTCACGCTGCGGCAAAAACTCAAAACCCGATCCGCCAAGGGTTGATCGCAATGTTAGGTACTTTTATCGATACCATTATCGTGTGTTCGGTAACAGGTCTTACTATCATTATTACTGGTGGATGGTTAACAAGTGAAACAGGGGCGACACTAACCGCATCTTCTTTCCAATCAGCGATCCCCGGTGGGAATTATATTGTTGCCGTTGCGTTAGCCATATTTGCTTTTACCACTATCCTAGGATGGAGTTTTTACGGTGAAAAATGTGTGCAATATTTATTTGGGGTGAGGGCAATTAAGGTCTTTAGGGTGTTATGGCTTATTGCATTACCGATTGGTGCAACCCAATCTCTTGATTTTGTTTGGCTACTTGCAGATACCTTAAACGCGATGATGGCGATACCGAACTTGATTGCTCTATTATTGTTAAGTCCGGTTGTTTACCGTTTAACGCGGGATCATATTAAAGATGTCAATGCCGACAGCATTGATATGGAAAAATAAATAATATCACTGATGGCCTCACGCTCTGTGAGGCCATCTCAACATTTAGGTGGTAGGGTATTTTCGTTTTTTATTTTGCTCTTATTCGCACCTAATTCTTTTCCAACGCCTTTCCCTGTTAGACCTATATTTCTTATATGTAATATCGATTTTTTCTATTTATAAATAGAATAGCGCTATGATTTCACAGGAAAAATATTGCAATTGTGTAGAGGCAATGTTTTCATAAAAACCCGAATGGTGATGCGAGTAATATATTAATAAGCTAATAATACGGAGGGAAAATGCTAAAAAAGGGGATTTCGATTGCGATGTTGTGTGCGATTTGCTTACCCGTGCAAGCGATGAAAGAATATGATCTTAAATGCCCTGAAAGGGGAGTGATGACCGTACTACATACAAATTATTTAATTAGCACATTGAAGTGGGGAAGCCGCTTTATTGTCTCTCACCCGGCCATTAGTTATAACGAACACAATGTAAACTATAAAATTTATAATTTCTTAAATGGTGATTCATTAGTGAAAAAGGCAGGGGATCATAAACGTTACTATTTTATTTATAAGGATGGGGAAAAGGTCGAATGCACGAAAATAGGGGAAGCGGAATTGGAAATAACGAAATTACCGATTGTTCATAATGTGAGCTGAATATCGCCACCCAAAGTATGAGTGGCGATAAAAATAACTTACTTACGTGCGTCTAACAGTTGTTGCGCATTGTCTTTTGTGACTACAGTCCAAGGGATTTGGTAACGTTTATCTTTACCGTCATTCCATTGCAGTTGATCGGCATATTGTTTCCAAATAGCTGATTTGGGTTGATAGCTGTCGCCTTTGACTGACTTCATTGCGATATCAATCGAGCCCTGCATTTGAGCATTGGCATCTTGTAGGATAGAAACCATTTCTCCGTTCTGCACTGCTAGGATTGCATCAGAAACACCATCCACACCAGCAATAGCAAAGCTATTTACATCAAGGCCGGCACCTTTAATGGCTTCGATAGCACCTAAAGCCATTTCATCGTTTTGAGCGATGACGCCGTTGATTTTGCCACGGTGTTTTTGTAACCAGTTTTCCATGAGTGGCATTGCTTCTGCACGTGACCAGTTAGCCGTTTTGCGTTCTAATACTTTAATTTTTCCGGGGCCACATTCAGCGATAGCTTTATCGTTACCTTCACCGCGTTGGATCTCACCGCTACCCCCTTTAGGGCCTTCGATAATCACAACATTACCTTCACAGTTCATTTTATCGAGGACGGTTTTTGCTTCCATATAACCACCTAAAACGTCATCAGAAACAACTTCAGCGGTCATTTTATCCGTGTTGAGGCGTGCGTTAGTCACGATCACAGGGATTTTGGCATCATTTGCCATAGTGACGACATCAATGTTCGCTTCATAATCCATTGGGTTGATGATGATAGCATCTGCTTTAGTCTGAATTGCTGTTTCCGCTTGGTTGTTTTGCACCATCGGATCATAGCGACCATCGTAAACGGTGATCACCGCTTCACCCTCTTTAACCGCAGGGTGCTCTTTGGCGGCTTTTTCCATTAATTGAACAAATTCAGCTTTCATGCCATACATCAAAATAGCAATTTTGACAGGCTCCTCTTTGGCTGCAAGCGCCATATTACTCATGAATAGTGCAGTGGTAAGAGCTGCAATTTTAGTCATTTTTTTCATTATGATACCTTTCACAGTGAGGGTCAGTGTTGTTTTAATTAGTCACGTCTTTGTTTACGTGAAGGGTCGAGCAGAACTGCGATGACGATCAACGCACCTTTAATGATTTGTTGGTAATAAGAGGGGACACCCAACAAATCTAATCCATTGTTCATAACGCCGATAATTAGCACACCAAAGAAGGTGCCAACCAGTGTACCAACGCCACCAGACATACTGGTTCCACCAATAACGACGGCAGCGATAGCATCTAGTTCATAGGCTCCTCCGGCACTGGTTTGTGCAGAGCCAGTTCTTGCGGTAAGGATCAGCCCAGCAATACCCGCCAATGCACCACACAGGGTATAAACCAGCACTTTGACTTTGATGACACTAATACCGGATGTTCTTGCACTTTTAGGATTGCCACCAACCGCATAGACATAACGGCCAAATGTTGTTTTATTTAGCAATACCCAAGCGAGTGCAAAGATCACGATTAATATGACGACGGGCACGGGGATATCAAAGATATAACCATTACCTAACCATCTAAAGTCATTATTGAGTTGTGATACGGGGTTGCCGTCGGTAGTTAATAGGGTTAAGCCACGGGCAGCGGAGAGCATCCCCATGGTCACGATAAACGGTTGTAGGTTGAATTTTGCTAAAATAGTTCCATTAATGAGACCACAGATGATACCAATGCCTAATGCGATGATCATTGGCATCATAACGGCATTCGCGGTGTCGCCAATGGATAGGCCTGCATTTGTGGTTGCAAAACGCGCTGCTACAATACCGCTCAGAGCGAGGACTGAGCCAACCGATAAGTCAACCCCCGCGGTGATAATGACGAAGGTCATGCCAATCGCTAAGATACCGTTAATTGATATTTGGCGTAAGACAATCAACATATTGTCTTGACTAAGAAAATAGTTGTTAGTCCATTCGCCGCGCGCAACTTGCACTTCACCTATCACAGCAACAATTAGGCAAAGTACAAAGAAAGCCATGATAATGCCGTACTTGTGCATGTTTTTCTTATTGCGGGCTAAAAAGGACATCCCCGTTGTTGGCGTAGAGTAAGTACTATTCATAGTTTTTCTCTTTATTTTTTGAATAAAAACCAATGTGCTGAATTAAACAGCAAGTTTCATTAATTCTGTTTGAGTTGCTTCAGTTGCCGATAACTCACCAGCTAATTCACCATCACGGAATACAATAATGCGGTCGCTCATACCGATAATTTCTGACAGTTCAGAAGAAACCATGATGATCCCTTTGCCTTTTAAAGCGAACTCCGACATATAACGATAGATTTCTTTTTTGGCTCCCACATCGATTCCACGGGTTGGTTCATCGAGTAGCATCACTTCAGGGTCGAGAAGCGCCCAACGGCCTAAGACAACCTTTTGTTGGTTACCACCACTAAGATTTCCTGCAAGTTGATCGGCATCTGGTGTTTTAATGTTGAAGAGTTTGATCATGTCATCTGCACGAGCTTGCTCTTTCTTTTCATTGATAAAACTCGCTCGGCTAATATCAGAGAATGAAGCGATATTAATGTTTTCGTTAATTGAACGACCCAGCATTAACCCCGTTTCTTTCCTGTCTTCAGTGACATAAGCAATGCCCGCTTTAATGGCATCTTGAGGGGAGTGTTTCCCTAATTGGATGTCATTAATTTTAATGGTTCCCGATGAGGCGTGTTCAATACCAAAAATAAGATCAAGAAACTCACTACGGCCCGACCCAACCAGCCCATATATTCCAAGGATCTCGCCTTTTTTCAGGGTGAGGCTGATATTTTTTATTTTATTGAGCCAATTTAATTGTTCGACAGTTAAAATAGTTTCATTAGTTGGTTGGTTGAATTTGGCGAATTCATCTTTAAATTCGCCACCGATAATATGCTCAATTAATTGTTCGCGAGTAATATCGGCAATCGCCCCTTCAGTGATAAATGTGCCATCACGGAAAATCGAAAAAGTGTCCGCGATTTGGAATATCTCGGATAGGCGGTGGGAAACATAAATAATCCCTTTGCCTTTTTGAGCTAAACGCGTAATCACATCAAAGATTTTTTGCGCATCCTCTTCACCTATTGCGGATGTTGGTTCATCCATAATGATGATGTCAGCATTTGAGTGAGAAAGTGCTTTAGCAATTTCCACCAGTTGTTGTTCAGCAACGCTGAGATTGCGCACTTTTTCTGTTGGCGAAAGATCAAAATGTAGGTCAGCCATTAAATCTGCTGTCAGTTGATTCATTTTTTTGAAATCAACGAAACCGAGTTTTTTAGGCTCGCGACCTAACCAAATATTCTCTGCAATTGTCAGATCAGGAATCGAACTCAGTTCTTGTTGAACAATCGCTATACCGGCATTGAGTGCATCCTTTGGTTGATGAAAGTGACACCGTTTTCCTTTCACAAAAATGTCGCCTGAGTCAGGCTGAATGAACCCCATTAGGATACTTAAAAAGGTCGATTTACCCGCGCCATTGCCGCCACATAAAGCATGAATAGATCCTTTTTTCAGGCTAAATTGCGCATTTTTCAGCGCAACGACTGGCCCAAACGATTTTTTAACCCCAGTAATATGTAAAAGTTCATCCGCCTGAATGCCCGCTGAGTTTGTCATACAGCCACCTCTGGATATTCAGTTTGGAGTAACGAAAGATAGTCTTGATATAAAGCTTCATAGCGAGAAACTTTTTCACTATCAGGATTGACCAGCGTGCTCTCATCAAGGTGAACGAAACGCTGGCAAATTTTTGCTAATAATTCTGTTTTATTATCTTGCTCTGTTAAGGTGTCGCACCAAACAGCTTGAATAGCCGCTCCCAGTGCGGCAGCTTCGCTGTTAGTCACACAAATAACAGGGGAATTCATAATGTTCGCGACAATTTGACGCCATTTGGCACTTTTAGCCCCGCCACCAGTTAGGCGGATTTCGTTGGTTTGTATCCCTTGTTTACGGAATAAATCAATGCCAAAGCGCAAACCATAAGTGGCGCTTTCTACGACAGCAAGGCTCAAATTTTGTGCATTTAAATTATTACTATCAATATTATGGATGCTCGCCTTAGCGAGAGGCAGTTGAGGAACACGTTCGCCATTGAAAAATGGCAGTATTTGTAACCCATTAGCACCCGGCTCTGTTTGCTCTAAGGCCTGATTAAAACCATTAAGATCAAGATTCAAAAATTTTTGTATCGTCGTGGTGGCTGATGTGACATTCATTGTGCAAATCAAAGGCAGCCAACCATTGGTTGAAGAGCAGAAACCGGCAATCATTTCTGAATCGGCGACAACAGGTGTATTCGAATAGGTAAATAGTGTGCCAGAGGTACCTAAGCTCATGGTGATGATACCCGGTATAATATTACCAGTACCAATTGCAGCCATCATGTTGTCACCCCCGCCTGATGCCACTTTCGTTTGGCTCGAAATGCCAAGTTTATGGGCGATTTCAGGAAGTACGGTGCCAATGCAGGTTTCAGCAGTGACAAGTGGAGGTAAAGCTCGTTGTAGACGGCCTGAATCATCAATTAGATTGATGGTATGAACATCCCATTCACGGGTACGAATATTTAACAGGCCAGTACCAGATGCATCACCAAATTCAGCCACACGAACGCCCGTTAGCCAAAAATTGAGGTAATCATGTGGCAGTAATACCGTCTCTAACTGTTCCCAAAGTTCAGGGTGGTGAGTTTTCAACCATAAAATTTTAGAAATGGTATAACCTGTTTGAGGCATGAGTCCGAGTTGAGATAACGCACCGTCAGTGCCACCTAAAGCATCAATGATCTTTTGGTTTTCTGCCGTTGTTTCCGTATCACACCACAGTTTAACCGGTGCGATCACTTTGCCTTGGGCATCCAAAGGCACAAAACCATGTTGTTGGCCTGAAACGGCGATTGCGGCTATCTCTTTACCATCAATACTGGCATTATTGAGCGCTTGGTGAAACGCACTGACAAGTGCGTCTGTCCACCAAGAAGCATGCTGTTCACGGCGCCCAGATGCTTCGCTAATGAGTGGGTGAGGCGCAGAGCCTTCACCCAAAATTTGTGCGCTTTCGCTATCCACGATAACGACTTTGGTACTTTGTGTACCGCAATCGATCCCAGCATACAATGTCATGTATTACTCCATTTCCAGCACAATCTTAATATCGGTTGGACGGCCTTCAGCTGCACGCTCATAAGCCTCAACACTGTCTTTAAACTTATAAGTGGCTGACAACAAAGGTTTTACGTTGAGCTTACCGGAACTGAGTAGGCGGATAGTACGTGGGTACATGTTTGCGTAACGGAAAATGGTTTTAAACGTAATTTCTTTCGCTTGCGCTGAAACAATATCTAAAGGCGCAGGATCAATTGGCATACCAACTAATACGGCAGTTCCACCCGGTGCCATATGCTCAGTGATATTAGCGATCACCGCTTTCGCTCCGCTGCATTCGAATAAGACATTCACCCCATTACCTTCAGTGAGTTCATTAACTTTATCGGCGATAGCTTGAGTATCTTTGCTATTGATAGGGTGTAGGCCTGGATATTGTTTAGCGACTTCCAGTTTTTTATCGAAGAGGTCACAGATGATGACATCTGAACAGCCGCCAGCGAGTGCAGACAACGCGGTGATAATACCGATAGTTCCCGCACCAATAACGAGTGCGATATCACCGGGTTTGATTTCAGCTTTGGTCGCGGCTTGCATACCGATAGCGAGTGGTTCAACCATTGCGCCTTCAGCAAAAGAGACATTTTCAGGTAATTTAAAAGTGAACGCAGCGGGATGAATAACGCTCTCGCGTAGGCAACCATCAACAGGAGGAGTCGCCCAAAAGCGTACAGCGGGATCGAGGTTGTACAGGCCAGCGCGCGATTGCGTGGATTGTAAATTAGGAATACCGGGTTCCATACATACGCGATCGCCAACTTTTAGATGAGTGACATTTTTACCAACAGCGGTAATTACGCCGGATGCTTCATGGCCCAAAATCATTGGCTTTTCAACGACGAAGGGGCCGATACGACCATGTTGGTAGTAGTGAACATCACTACCGCAAATGCCTACGGTATGAATTTTAATTTCGACATCATCCTCTCCAAGGACTTCAGGACTTTGCCAATCTTGAATAGAAATTTTCCCTGCTTTTTCGAGTACTAATGCTTTCATGATTACCTCTGGCTCATTTTTATGGTATCGATATCATTTTTATGATGCGGATATTAGATCGAATTTTATTATTTTTATGTGACGCAGGTTATAGTTTCATTAAATGAGTGGCATTTTTGTAAACAAAAGCGGAAGAATAGGCTACCTGATCACATTTTTTGAGGGGGTGATGCCGTTATAATGTTATCGGTATCATTGAGGAGAGCAGAGCATGAATAAAGCACACTATCGGCAGCAAGTCGTTAATTTCCTAGAAAAAGCACATATCCGTCTCACAGAAGAAGAAAAAGCACGAATTGAGATCGCCAGTTTTGGATTACCAGACTATCCACGTTCAGGCTTACAACTGTTAACTTATTGTAATAGCGAACGTTATTGTGCTAAAGAGTTGGTGCTGTTTCCCCATCAGGTTTGCCCTGAGCATCGGCATCCACCGTTTGGCTCTTCAATGGGTAAGCAAGAAACTTTTCGTTGTCGGTGGGGGGAAGTATACCTATTTGTTGATGATGATTCGTTAACATTGAATAAAAATGAATCGGGGGAACCGATTTGCCCTAAACCAGAAGGTGATGAGCAGTGGTATCAGTGTGACCGCTTTATTTTACTCAAACCGGGAGAGCAGTATACGATAAAACCTAATACATTACATTGGTTTAAAGCTGGCAGTATGGGAGCGGTTGTTTCTGAGTTCTCAAGTGAAAGTCGTGATGAATTTGATATTTTTACCGACCCAAGAGTACGACGTTTAGAAGGGGTCGAATAATATTACGGTTTTGCATGACTGAAACGATTAAATGATACTATAATGGTACGAAATGATACTTAATTTAATAAGGAGATGAAATTGGCCGATCATAAGTCACAGAAAGTGACATTAGAAAATGTCGCAGCGCTTGCTAATGTCAGCAAAATCACCGCATCACGCGCTTTTTCTCAGCCAGATAAAGTTCATCCCGAGACGCTGAAAAGGATTTTAGAGGCGGCAGACAAAATCGGTTATGTCGTTAATGCCGTAGCGCGCAATTTACGTGCTAAGTCATCAAAAACGATTGGTATTGTTAGCCCCGATATGGGGAACCCATTTTTTGGTGGTTTAGCGAAGTTGATGACACAAGAAGCCTATCAAGTAGGGTACGACACATTGGTTTTTGATTCTTATGAGTCAAAGGAAAATGAGGCGCGTATCATTGAAAAGTTGATAGGCTATAATGTTGACGCCATCATTCTTTCTGTGGTTTCGTCTGATCGTTTTTATAAGCCCGATTATTTTCGGCAGCTTGAGCTGCTAAATATCCCTGTTATTTTAGTCGACCGAGAAGTTGATATTAAGCACTGTAGTGGTGTTTATATTGATAATTTAGACTGTGGTTTGCAAGCCGGGCGTTTTATACAGTCACAAGAGGCAAAAAGTGTTGTCATTGTTTCAGGACCCGAAGATTCTAATGTCGCACGGGATAGGGTGACAGGGCTTAAAGCTGCATTACAAGGAAGTGTCGATAAGGTTGAAATTTTATATGCAGATTTTCTGATGGATGAAGCTTATAAAGTGACGGATAGCTATCTACAAAAAAACAGTGCCCCTGATTTCTTTGTCGGCTGTAATAACCAGATTTCTTTGGGGATCATCAAGGCTTGTATTAAGCATCAAATTTCATTACGTGATGATGTTTCACTGTTTAGTATTGATGAGGTCTCTTATTCATCAATTTATGGTTTTAACTTCCCTTGTATCTCGCACGATTTGCAAGAAATCTCTTGGCAAGTGATTAACATGGCGGTGAGAAGGGCATCGGATGAAACAGCGAAGCCAGCAAAGGTTATTGTTAGAGGTAAACTCACCAATACGGTTTAGTCAATTTTCCTTTCATAGAATGGTGAAAATATTGTTGTTATCATAACTTAACGTGTCTGAATAAGACTATTATGGGTGATATTTCATGAGGAAATATCATTTTTATATCTCTATAGTGATACTTGCCAAGATAGACTAAAAGCCAATGTTTGGGGGCATTAGTGAGATGAAAGACCGTTATGACATCAAGTTTTCACTTTCTATTTCTGAAATACGAAAAATACAAAAGTATATAAAAGCAAACAAAGTGATAAGCGTGGCTAAACCCTATCATTGGGTCCTTAATATAGCCAATCTAAGCTTGTATAGTCTTGTCATCGGTTTATTATTCTTTTTTGCTATTGCATTATTGCTGTTGTTATCGACAGAGATAGACCCGAGTATGGCTCGCTTACAAAGAATGAGTGGCACAGCCCTAGCATTTATTGTCATAGCAGTGATGGCGCTCCTTCTTTCTAGTGTGTTAGAAAAATATTTTATGAAAAAATATGAACACAAAGAGCAAAACGATGAGACATATATTAGACATATTAAAATTAACCGTTATTTTATTGAGTTCATCCAAGATAACAGTATGTATAAGGTGTTATGGCCTCGAGTTAACAAGGTTGATGTGCAAGAAGATTTGGTATTTGTCCATGTTGGAGATAATGATTTTATTATTTTCCCTACACGAGTGTTTTCTTCACAAGAAGAGTTTCAGCAACTTTATTCGTTTATTAAAAAGCAAATCGAGCGACATACGGTGCCATAATAAGCTGTTAAGTGAAGAAAAGTGCACGATTGTTTCGCTTTTTGGTGGTTCAATGGCGTTATAATGTATCGGTATCTTTAATCGACTTTAATATAGGTTTTTATGGGCATAGAATACCGCAGTCTGCATACCAGCCAATTGACACTGAGTGAAAAAGAAGCGCTTTACGATTTATTAATTGAAGGTTTTGAAGGCGATTTTTCGCATGACGATTTCGCGCACACTTTAGGTGGAATGCACGTCATGGCTTTTGATCAACAAAAATTGGTTGGTCATGTTGCAATTATTCAACGCCATATGGCCCTAGATAATACGCCTATCTCTGTAGGGTATGTTGAAGCGATGGTAGTTGAACAAAGTTATCGTCGCCAAGGTATTGGGCGGCAATTGATGCTGCAAACCAATAAAATTATAGCTTCGTGTTATCAATTAGGGCTGCTGTCGGCTTCAGATGATGGACAAAAATTGTATCATTCGGTTGGATGGCAAATCTGGAAAGGTAAGTTGTTTGAATTGAAACAAGGGAGCTATATCCGTTCTATTGAAGAAGAAGGCGGAGTCATGGGCTGGAAAGCGGATGGTGAGGTTGATTTTACCGCTTCGCTTTACTGTGATTTTCGTGGCGGTGATCAGTGGTAATCAATATTGATAATATAGCGTTATTATTCTGGATTACTGTTAATAATATTTAGGTTAGTTTTCATTTTATTGATAAAAATAAAACCATTAAATGGTAATCCAGTTTGACAACAAAATTGTTATATATAGAATACAGGCTGATTTTTAGTCTAAGGACTCGTAAGCGTTTACGTTAATCAACGCATATAACTTGTCATGCAACAGTTATATGCTGTTGTGTTCGTCTTATTTGGAGTCTGCACGATGTCTTCACAAAATAAAAATACCCTTTTTGGAATACCTAAACTTCCCACCAGAGCACTGATCTTTTTGATCCCTTTTTTCTTGTCATTAGTGATGAGTGGTATTGTTTCTTTAATCAGTACAGTTAAAGCGTTAGGGTTGAATAGTGAAATGCTAGCACCTTGGTTAAGTTCTTGGATGTTATCATGGATAATTGCTTTTCCTACCGTACTGGTCGTTCTGCCACTAGCGAAAAGATTCTCTCTATTTTTTGTTAAGAGTTAAGTAATCGCCATCCTTATGATGGATGGCGTATTGGTATTATTAAGTTATCTGCGCTTCTTGTGGTAATGCTGGTTTTGGGTAAGCCAAATATCTTGTCAAAGGCTCAATTAATAAAGAATGTGTAGATAGAGATACACATAATTAAAGCCAAATCCAATATCAGAGCTTGTAACAAACTCATTGATAGCCACCAAATTCATACGAGATTAATGGTGGGTCGCTACAAATAAGGGCCATCAGCGACTGAATCCCTTATTTTCAATTCAGACGTAAAGATGTTTTCTTTTGAAAAATAGCCACCATCAAGCATTGAAATAGTGCGATGGATCGCCTCATTAATCATTGCACTTATGGGATCTTTAATGCTGGATAAAGTAGGTTTTAGGAAGGGGGCTAATGGAATATCATCGAAACCGATAACGGAAACGTGGTGTGGAACGGTTATACCTGCATCATCCAACGCTTTGATTGCACCAATGGCCATATCGTCATTACTGGCTAGAATAGCGGTGAAAGGCGTCGCTTGCTGCTGTAATTTTATTACGGCCTGAGTACCACAAGATGGTGTCCAGTGACCAGAAATAATTAGTGACTCATTAATATCAATACCATTGGCAGATAAGGCATCTTTATAACCAGACAGGCGTTCAATCGCGGTTGGCGAGTCCATTGAACCAGTGATAAAGGCAATTTCTTTATGCCCTCGGGAAATGAGATACTGTGTCGCATTAAAACTGGCGCCCCTATGATCGCAGACAACACAGTGACTGTGATTTTTTCTCAGTTTACGGTTCACAACCATAATCGGTTGGGTATGTTGATCAATGATTTCATCTATCTGGCTAATACTCAGAAAGCGTGAATAAACAATAATCGCATCACAACGCAATCCGAGCAAAAATTGAATCGCAGCATGCTCTTCCTCTGCACTGTGCTTTCCATCAACAAGGAGCAGTTGCCGGCCGTTGTCCTCTAGTTTTTTTGCTGCTTGTGACAGGATTTCATTAAAATAACTGCCCTGATAAAGATTATTGGTCACCACCAAACCAATGCAGGCGGATTTGCTGGTTGAAAGGTGACGCGCTAGTAAATTAGGACGATAGCCGGTTTCTTCAATGGCTTGATAGACCCGTACTTTGGTCTCCTCGCTGGTGTAGCCTTTTCCAGATAGTACTCGCGAAACTGTCGCTTTTGATACGTTTGCCCGTTTCGCTACTTCCTGCATTGTAGACATATCTTTATCCTGACAAATTGATATCAAAATCATTTTACACTTTTATATAGGGAGATGCAGAGGTCTATGTCACTACCAAAGCGGATCCCAGCCAAAACCCAATCCTATTACGTGAAAACTGTCACATAAAAACAATTAAAATAATAAACGTCTTGAACTACTTTCAAATATATTAAATATTATATGTAACCGGTTACCTATTTGTTGCCCAGTAATATAAACACTTAAGCAAAGATATTAAATATCTATTAATACATAGGGTTAGGTGCGTTTACAAAAAACCAGAATATGTATTCGTTACGGGTATAGCTGCATACCGCTGAATGAAAAGTGTGATTACAAGAGAGCATTTAATTATGTCAAAGAACTATGTGGCTGTTTCCCGTGCAATTGTTGATGCTATTGGCGGGAGTGAAAATATCACTGCTATTACTCACTGTATGACCCGTCTGCGGCTTGTATTGAAAAGCGATAAGCCTGTTGACCTTGCACGCTTAAAAAGTATCGATGGTGTGCTGGGTGTAGTGAAGATGGACTTACAGTATCAGATCATCATTGGTAATACAGTTTCAAAGGTTTATGAGCAAGTGATCAAGTTGCTACCAGAAGGAGCTGTGCAGGAAACTCAACTTATCGCTAAAAAAAGCTGGTCCTTTCGCCGTGTAGGAAGCGGTATTCTCGATGCTTTAATCAGCACGATGTCACCGCTGATCCCTGCGATTATTGGCGCGTCAATGGTAAAATTACTGGCCATGATCCTCGAGATGTCTGGTATTCTGACAAAAAGTTCCTCCACATTTATTTTGCTCAATGTCATTGGTGATGGGGCATTTTTCTTCTTACCGATTATGGTTGCCGCCTCTGCTGCACTGAAATTCAAAACCAATATGTCGCTCGCCATTGCTATTTCAGGGGTGTTGGTGCATCCAGCATTTATTGAATTAATGGCTAAAGCAGCGCAAGGTCAACCTGTCGATTTTATTGGAATTTCAATTACTCCAGTAAAATACACCTATACTGTGATCCCTGCATTATGCATGACTTGGATCCTCTCTTATATTGAAAAGTGGATTGATAAAATCACCCCTGCGGTTACAAAAAATTTCCTTAAACCGATGCTCATTGTGCTGATAGCTTCGCCGATTGCCATTATCCTGATTGGGCCGATGGGGGTCTGGATTGGGAGTGGCATTTCAGCGCTGGTTTACACTATTCATGACTATCTTGGTTGGTTATCTGTCGCCATTATGGGAGCTATTTGGCCACTGCTTGTCATGACGGGTATGCATCGAGTATTTACTCCAACCATTATTCAGACAATTGCTGAGACAGGAAAAGAAGGCATGGTGATGCCATCTGAAATTGGTGCCAACCTCTCATTGGGTGGCTCATCGCTGGCGGTTGCTTGGCGGACGAAAAACCCTGAATTACGTCAGACGGCACTTGCCGCTGCGGCCTCAGCGATTGTCGCCGGGATCACAGAGCCTGCACTGTATGGCGTAGTAATACGTCTTAAGAAACCTTTAATCGCTTGTTTAATCACTGGATTTTTCTGTGGTGCAATTGCTGGAATCGGTGGTTTAGCAAGTCACTCTATGGCCGCTCCGGGTCTATTCACCAGCGTACAGTTTTTTGATCCACAAAATCCGATGAGTATCGTTTGGGTATTTGGAGTCATGATCTTGTCGGTGGTAATGTCATTTATTGTGACACTGCTTCTTGGGTTTGAAGATATTCCTGTTGAAAAACAGGATGATAAACCAAAACAGGTAGCACAGGCTTTATCTCGTTCGTAACAAATAATTATCTGAGTGAATGAATAAACCAGGAGAAACACGTATGTCCACAGCAAAATTCCCCAAGAATTTCCTTTGGGGGGGAGCTATCTCAGCCAATCAAGCTGAGGGAGCATACCGTGAAAGTGGAAAAGGGCTGACCACGGTGGACATGATCCCTTATGGTAGTCATCGGATGCCGGTTAAACTGGGGTTGGAACAACGCTATAGCTTACGTAAGGATGAATATTACCCCAGTCACCAATCTATTGATTTTTATCATCACTATAAAGAAGACATCGCACTGTTCGCGGAAATGGGCTTTAGTGTGTTTAGAACGTCCATCGCATGGAGTCGGCTTTATCCTAATGGTGATGAGTTGGCGCCTAATGCTGAAGGCATTGCTTTCTATCGTGATCTGTTTAATGAGTGTAAGAAATACAATATTGAGCCACTCGTTACTTTATGCCACTTCGATGTTCCCATGCACTTGGTGACTGAGTATGGTTCATGGCGTAACCGAAAAATGGTGGATTTTTTTAGCCGCTACGCGCGAACCTGTTTCGAAGAGTTTAATGGCTTAGTAAAGTACTGGCTTACTTTCAATGAAATCAACATTATGCTGCACAGCCCTTTTTCTGCCGCAGGGCTTGTTTTCAAGGCTGATGAAGATCCTGAACAGGTTAAATATCAGGCGGCTCATCATGTGTTAGTGGCCAGCGCTTTAGCGACATGTATTGCGCATGAAGTTAATCCTGACAACCAAGTTGGCTGTATGTTAGCTGGAGGGGGATTTTATCCTTGGTCATGTCGTCCTGATGATGTATGGGCGGCACTGAATAAAGATCGCGAGAACCTCTTTTTCACGGATATACAGGTACGTGGATATTATCCAGCTTATGCAACTCGCTTATTTAAAGAGAAGAACATTTCGCTTGTTGTAGAGCCAGAAGATGAAGCGATTCTCACCAATACCGTCGATTTTGTCTCTTTTAGTTACTACACTTCCCGTTGCACTTCCGCAGAAATGAGCGAGCAGAATAGCAGCGAAGCCAACGTCGTTAAGTCCTTGAAAAACCCCTATATCAAGGTTAGTGATTGGGGATGGGGTATCGATCCCTTGGGCTTACGTATCACGATGAATATGATGTATGACCGTTATCAAAAACCACTTTTTTTAGTCGAAAATGGGTTCGGTGCAAAAGATGAAGTGACGGAAGACGGCGAAATTAATGATGATTATCGGATTAGCTACTTACGTAGCCATATTCGTGCTATGGCTGAGGCTATTGGGGATGGTATTCCGGTAATCGGCTACACAGCATGGTCTTGTATTGATTTGGTTGCTGCGTCCACTGGGGAATTAAGTAAACGCTATGGCTTTATTTATGTTGATCTTGACGATCAAGGTAGGGGAACACGTGAACGAAAGAAAAAAAAATCCTTCTACTGGTATCAAAAAGTCATCGCGAGTCATGGGGAGGATCTGGAATAACAGAATCCCCTAGTTCAGTGTTTAA
The DNA here is from genome assembly GCF_028482365.1 of Providencia sp. PROV122. Taxonomy (NCBI): domain Bacteria; kingdom Pseudomonadati; phylum Pseudomonadota; class Gammaproteobacteria; order Enterobacterales; family Morganellaceae; genus Providencia; species Providencia sp. PROV122. Next base: position 34,470 of record NZ_JAMPQI010000007.1, read on the forward strand.
CTAGGGGCTATTAAAACGGTAAAAACGTTCTAGTGTAGCCAAAAAAGTCATTTATGACCGTTACAGAGAAATAGGGTAATTCATGATGGCCTCATTTCGGTGAATTACCTTGAAGCGATGGTTGTTGATCAAAGTTATCGTCGCCAAGGAATTGCGCGAGTTTGATTCTGTATACCCATGAAATCATGGAGGCATGTTACCAGCGAGGAATGTTATCCGCTTCAAAGGAAGGGAAAACGCTCTCTCATTCAGTTGGCTGGAAGGTAGAAAGCGGCATTGTTTGAACGACAACAGTCACTCTATTGAAGAAGTGGGTGGAGTAATGATGGGATGGTCAGTGAATGATAATATGATTGGCTAGTGTTTGCGGGTTATTCTAACTATTTCGTCAACAACCAAATAGCCATCCTTATTTAGGATGGCTATTTGAGTTAGCTCATTAATGACTGTGCTCCTGTTGCGGCAAGGCAGATGCCGGAAGCCCAAATATCTTGTCAAAGGCCCAATTAAAAAAGAATGTGTAGATAGGGATAAAAATAATTAAAGCAAAATCCAATATCAGAGCTTGTAACAAGCTAATTGATAGCCACCAAGCAATCAATGGAATTAGAAAGATCACCAAGGTTAATTGAAATAAAACCGCATGGGCAAACCGGCGGCGAAATGTGCGAATTCGGGATTTCTGTTTGGATTCCCAATATTCAAAAGCGACATTGAAAATAAAGTTCCAACTAACGGCGATAGTGGTTATTACCAAAGCCAATGGCCCAGTTGTACCCGCTGAATTCCCCGAAAGAAATGCGAGTGCTAATGATGAAATCACCCAGCCAATCACTTCATAGGCGGTGATAAAAACAATTTTACGCTTAATACCTTGCATGTTTTATCTCATTTACTGTGTCGTCAGGTCTGGTAAATTAAATCAAGATTGATGATAATAAAAGTCAGCTACTATCAATATTATTGAAAGGTTAGAGATGCCATTTAACAGTGATAATTTAATGATCTTTTTAACGGTATTAGAAAAAGGATCTTTTTCAGCAGCGGCAAGGGCATTACACCGTGTGCCGTCCGCGGTGAGTATGGCTATCGCCAATTTAGAGGCGGAGTTGGGCTTTTTGCTGTTTGAAAGGCATACAAGGGAGCCTAAACCAACCGAAAAAGCGCTGGCCTTAGCACCTTATGCACGTAATATTGTGGATAATCTATGGCAGTTGAATGTATTTTCTCGCGAGTTGACTCAAGGGGTAGAAAGTACGTTAACGATTGGAATTGCGGAAGGAATTAACCCTGATTTATTATTTGATGCGCTAAAAATATTGAGTCAGCGCTACCCATTAATGCATGTGGAATTAATGACCGCGCCTCAAGATGATATTTTACCTTTATTGCATCAAAATCATATTCAATTAGCCATTGCATTTGGTGGTATATCGGTCAATTCACAAGAGCAGTTTCACTGTATTGGCTATGAGTCTTTAGTCGCAACCATCTCATCAAAACATCCATCAATTGGGCATTCAGCTTCCTTATATATGGAAGATCTCGTGCAAACTCGTCAAATAATTATTACTAGTTTTCAGCATCAGCTCAGCGATATTCGTGCTGTAGTTGCGACTAATTATTGGCGAACAGATAATTTTTCAATGGCATTGGGATTAGTTGAAGCTGGAATGGGATGGGGAAATTTACCCCTCTCTTTAATTAAAGATAAATTACAGCAGGGTTCACTGAAACGATTAGAGTTTAAAAATACGCCGAATGGCTTAGAGCTACCGATACATATTGTTTGCTTGAAAGGTCAGGTGTTAAAGCGTGGTGCACAGGAATGTATTGAATTATTAAAGGCAAATAATCAATTAATGCAATCTTCCCGTGTTTGAAAACGGTTCTAATGTAGAGAATACTTTTATGTCACTAAACATTATTGGTTTATTCTTTTTAACGGCGCTAGCTGAGATTGCAGGTTGCTATTTCCCGTATTTATGGATGAAAAAGCAAGGTGGTGCATGGTTACTTTTGCCTGCTGCACTATGTTTAATGTTGTTTGTTTGGTTGCTGACGCTCCATCCTGAAGCAAGTGGGCGAATTTATGCAACATATGGGGGGATCTATATTGCAACTGCATTGATATGGTTGCGTATAGTCGATGGTGTATCATTAAACACAACGGACTGGGTGGGGGCTGTAGTAGTATTTATTGGTGCTGGTATTATTATTAGTGGTTGGAAATAGCGTTTAATTTTAAATTAATATAATTAGTTAACGCTTATTAATGAAAAGGGATTTTTGTTTTTAGTTGGATGATTATTTGAATTAAAGTAAAATTACGTATTCCTAAAGTTAAATTTAATAATAATGATAAATAGCGCGTTATTTGGTTTAAGTTTTATTTTTGTTTGGTCTTGTGGTTTTTATATTTTGATCTGAATTGTATTTTTGCAATTTATAAATTTATCGTTAATTGATCTGTATCAATATTTAAAATGGCTACTCTATTGGTAGTATATTTAATTGGAGATTAACTACTCAGTTAATATTAATTTACCTTTTATTTTCACATTCATTGATTTTAGGCAATATATAATTATCATACGCTGATATTCTGCGACCGACTTATACCCATTTTGTTTCAAGTTGCTTAGTGTTGGACTGCACCGATTAATTCGAGTTATAGAATTTATCTTTGTCTCGAAATAGCGTTGTTAGCCACCTATCGCATGCTTGGATTATTTAGGGTAATGACAATAAATATAAAGAGGGAAGCAATGAACGTCAGTCGCAGAAAGTTTTTTAAAATCTGTGCCGGCGGGATGGCAGGTACTACTGTAGCAGCGTTAGGTTTTATGCCAGCAACGGCAATGGCCAATGTACGTGAATATAAATTACTACGGTCTAAAGAGACTCGTAATACTTGTACTTACTGTTCTGTAGGGTGTGGATTATTAATCTATAGCATGGGCGATGGTGCCATGAATGCTAAATCCGCTATTTTCCATGTTGAAGGAGATCCTGATCATCCTGTTAACCGTGGAGCTTTATGTCCTAAAGGGGCGGGTCTACTTGATTACATCCATAGTGAAAATCGACTACGTTATCCTGAATATCGCGCACCAGGCTCTGATAAATGGCAGCGTATAAGTTGGGATGAAGCTTTCACCCGTATTGCTCGGTTAATGAAAGATGACCGAGACGCAAATTTCATCGAAAAAAATGAACAAGGAACAACGGTAAATCGTTGGTTATCGACAGGGATGCTTTGTGCATCTGCGGCGAGCAACGAAACCGGTATGTTAACTCAGAAATTTGCACGCTCCCTCGGGATGTTAGCGGTTGATAACCAAGCGCGTGTCTGACACGGACCAACGGTAGCAAGTCTTGCTCCAACATTTGGTCGCGGTGCGATGACCAACCACTGGGTTGATATCAAAAATGCTAATGTCGTCGTTGTGATGGGCGGAAATGCTGCGGAAGCACATCCTGTTGGATTCCGCTGGGCAATTGAAGCGAAAAATAACAACGATGCCACACTGATTGTCATTGATCCACGTTTTACGCGTACGGCATCAGTGGCTGATCACTATGTGCCTATTCGCTCAGGTACTGACATTACCTTCTTGTCTGGGGTACTACTGTATCTGATAGAAAATAACAAAATTAATAAAGAGTACGTACAACACTATACCAATGCGGCACTCTTGGTAAGGGATGATTTCAGCTTTGAAGATGGTCTATTTAGTGGTTATAACGCGGAAAAACGCGCTTATGATAAGACCACGTGGAACTATCAATTTGATGAAAATGGTCATGCGTTGCGTGATGACTCTTTACAACATCCTCGTTGTGTATGGAATTTGCTCAAACAGCACGTTTCTCGTTATACACCCGAAATCGTCGAACAAATTTGTGGTACACCAAAAGATGACTTTTTAAAAGTCTGCGAAATTTTGGCTTCAACCAGCGCTGCCGATAGAACAACAACGTTTTTATATGCGTTAGGTTGGACTCAACATACTGTTGGTGCACAAAATATTCGTACTATGGCGATGATCCAATTGCTGCTCGGCAATATGGGTATGGCTGGTGGTGGGGTGAATGCGCTGCGTGGTCACTCAAATATTCAAGGGCTGACGGATCTCGGTTTGTTATCAACAAGTCTACCGGGATATCTCACTTTGCCTTCTGAAAAAATGGTGACAGTAGATAGCTATTTAGCTGCTAATACACCAAAAGCAACGTTGCCAAATCAGGTTAACTATTGGAGTAACTATCCAAAATTCTTTGTCAGTTTGATGAAGTCTTTCTATGGTGATGCTGCGCAAAAAGATAATCAATGGGGCTATGATTGGTTGCCAAAATGGGATCAGGCTTATGATGTCATGAAGTATTTTGACATGATGAGTAAAGATCAAGTTAATGGCTATATTTGCCAAGGTTTTAACCCTGTTGCATCGTTCCCGGACAAGAACAAAGTAGTTAGCTGCTTAAGTAAATTGAAGTACTTAGTTATTGTTGACCCTTTGGTGACGGAAACGGCTAATTTCTGGCAAAACCATGGTGAGATGAATGACGTTGATACGGCATCTATCCAAACTGAAGTGTTCCGTTTGCCATCAACCTGTTTCGCCGAAGAAGATGGTTCGATTGCTAACTCAGGCCGTTGGTTGCAATGGCACTGGAAGGCAGCAGACGCACCGGGTGAAGCACGTAATGACGGCCAGATCTTAACCGGTATTTTATATAAAATCCGCGAGCTTTATGAGCAAGAAGGCGGGAAAGGTCGTGATCAATTAATGCAGATGCGTTGGGATTACAAACGCCAATTCCATCCTGAATCAGAAGAAGTTGCGAAAGAGAACAATGGCGTTGCATTGGTCGATTTGTATGATGCTGACGGTAATTTGCAAGCCAAAAAAGGTGAACTGCTTAGCTCGTTCGCGCTGTTACGCGATGACGGCTCTACGGCCTCGTCTTGCTGGATTTATACTGGTTGCTGGACCGAAAAAGGGAACCAGATGGCAAACCGTGATAACAGTGACCCATCAGGACTCGGAAATACATTAGGTTGGGCGTGGGCATGGCCATTGAATCGCCGCGTGATTTATAACCGTGCATCTTGTGATACACAAGGTAAGCCATGGGATAAAAAACGGATGTTGATCGAGTGGAATGGGAAAAAATGGGTCGGTAATGATATTCCTGACTTTAATGCTTCGGCACCTGAAGTCGGTACTGGGCCATTTATCATGCAACCTGAAGGCTTAGGCCGTCTATTTGCAATTGATAAAATGGCGGAAGGGCCATTCCCTGAACATTATGAGCCGTTTGAAACCCCATTAGGTACGAACCCGCTACATCCAAATGTCGTTTCTAACCCAGCGGCACGTATTTTTGAGGACGATAAAAAGCGCCTTGGAAACCATGAGCAGTTCCCTTATGTCGGAACGACTTACCGCTTAACGGAGCATTTCCATACGTGGACGAAGCATGCGCGTTTAAATGCGATTGTGCAGCCTGAACAATTCGTTGAGATCAGTGAAACCTTGGCGAAGGCAAAAGGTATTGCAAATGGCGATAGAGTCAAAGTGAGCAGTCAACGTGGCTTCATTAAAGCAGTAGCCGTTGTGACACAGCGCTTACAAACGTTGATGGTCGATGGTAAACCGATAGAAACGGTTGGGGTACCGATCCACTGGGGCTTTGAAGGTGCAACGCAAAAAGGCTTCATTACGAATACGTTAACACCATCCGTTGGTGACGCAAACTCTCAGACACCTGAGTATAAAGCGTTTTTGGTTAATATAGAGAAGGCGTAAGGGAGGGAACGAATGCAATCTCAAGACATTATTAAACGTTCCGCGACCAACAGTATTACGCCTCCACCACAAGCGCGTGATGACAAGTTTGAAGTTGCGAAACTCATTGATGTAACGTCCTGTATTGGTTGTAAAGCCTGTCAGGTGGCGTGTTCGGAATGGAACGACATTCGTGATGAGGTCGGCCATTGTGTGGGGGTTTATGACAACCCTCTGGATTTGAGCGCTAAGTCATGGACAGTGATGCGTTTTAGCGAAACGACTGAAAATGGCAAGTTAGAATGGCTTATCCGTAAAGATGGCTGTATGCACTGTACGGATCCTGGTTGTTTAAAATCTTGCCCTTCAGCAGGCGCTATTATCCAATATGCAAATGGTATTGTGGATTTCCAATCTGAGCACTGTATCGGTTGTGGTTATTGTATTGCGGGATGCCCATTTAATATTCCTCGTTTAAACCCGAAAGATAATCGAGTTTATAAATGTACTTTGTGTGTGGATAGAGTCGCGGTAGGCCAAGAGCCAGCCTGTGTGAAAACCTGCCCAACAGGGGCTATTCATTTCGGTACTAAAAAAGAGATGTTGGAATATGCCTCTGAGCGTGTCGATAAACTACAAAAACGTGGTTTTAAAAACGCAGGGATCTACGACCCTAAAGGCGTGGGCGGTACACATGTGATGTATGTACTCCAACATGCGGATAATCCAGAGTTATATCATGGGTTACCAAAGGATCCACAAATTGATACACCGATTAACTTGTGGAAGGCAGTCTTGAAACCACTTTCAGTAGTCGGCTTTATTGCCACTTTTGCAGGGTTGATTTTCCACTATGTTGGAGTTGGCCCTAATAAAGAAGTGGATGATGAAGAGGAGGAAGATGGTCATGAGTAAAAAGAGCAAAATGATTGTTCGGACAAAGTTTATTGACCGAGCATGCCACTGGACCGTGGTTATCTGCTTCTTTTTAGTTGCTTTGTCTGGGATAGCGCTCTTTTTCCCAACATTGCAATGGTTGACTGAAACCTTTGGTACACCACAAATGGGGCGGATCCTACATCCATTCTTTGGCGTATTAATCTTTGTGGTGTTGATGTTTATGTTTTTCCGTTTTGTAAAACATAACATTCCAGATAAACAAGATTTACCTTGGATCAAGAACATTGTGGAGGTTCTTAAAGGTAACGAGCACCATGTTGCAGATGTAGGCAAATATAACGCAGGACAAAAAATGATGTTCTGGAGCATCATGAGTATGATTTTTGTACTCTTAGCAACAGGGATCATTATCTGGCGTCCATATTTTGCGCATTTATTCCCAATGTGGTTAGTACGCTGGAGTTTATTTATCCATGCGGCGGCGGCAATCATCTTAATTCACGCTATTCTGATCCATATGTATATGGCATTTTGGGTTAAAGGCTCGATTAAGGGGATGATTGAAGGGAAAGTCAGTCGTCGTTGGGCGAAAAAACATCACCCTCGCTGGTATCGAGAAATTGAAGCAAAAGAGGCGGAAACGGAAAAAAACAAATCGTAACGCTTTCCATTTTTAATTCAAAGCCACTGCAATAATGCGGTGGCTTTTTTTTGGCGATTTTTTTGTTAGTGTTAATGGTTCGTGCATATGCAGAGGAAAAAAACATGCGGGCTGACCAATATATTGCTTACTGTTCCGTTCGAGCATTAAAACGAGAAAAAGACCGTTCATTATTACGTAAAATGTCTTATGTGAAATATTGGGTTTTATGTAACCAACAAGGCGCAGAAGTTATCCGAGAAACTCAGGTGGATGATTTTATCGAACAGTTACGCCGTTATTTAAATATAACAAGAAACAGCCAATACTATTTTAATCAACAGCAACAAATCGTCATCACTTGCGATAAGCCTACTTCAATAGTTTTAACTTTAGAATGGGCAGATGAAAGTGCCATATTTGTTGAGACAGTATCAGAGCAATCTCTGTCATCATTGCAAAATGAAGGGAATAACTTGCAGGCATTTTTGCTGACGCTGCAAAAAATTGAACAATTAGCTGAACAAATCGGTGAAACAGGATTTGCTGCTATTTTTAAATCGCAAGCAGAAAAACTCCAAAAGCCAGTTGAAGATAATGAGATGCTTTGTGAACGATTATTTGATGTGGCATGTGGCGCTTGGGTATTCGGTGGTATGGGGTCATGGAATGATTCATCCCCATTTTTAGCTTATGAAAAAGGGTTAGAAGCAGAATATGATAGGTTAACCAATGAACTGTATCACCATATAAACCTTGCGCTTCGTTATTCAGCAAATCAATGTGCGTGTGACCCATTGAACTGAAACAGCACTTTTTCTGAAAAACAAACATAAAAAGCAGCATAGCTTAGAACAGCGACTTCAATTATCGGAGCGAAGTCAGCGACATACATTAACAATCACTTGCAAACAACAATAAAAGAGTACGACTATGAGTATTGAATCTGTTAGACGCTTTATGGCTCAACATGCGCCGGATATCGACATTATTGAAACCGATGGCGTGACGGCTACCGTTGAGCAAGCTGCCATCGTTCATAATGTTGAGCCTAACCAAATAGCGAAAACCTTATCATTGAAAGTGAAAAATGAGGTTGTGCTTGTGGTTTGTGCTGGAGAAGCTCGATTAGATAACCAAAAGGTTAAACAGGCTTTAGGCTCGAAAGCGAGAATGCTCAGAGCCGATGAGGTGGTAGAGCTAACCAGTCACCCTGTTGGGGGTGTTTGTCCATTTGGTTTGCCTTCCGAACTCCCTGTATATTGCGATATTTCATTGCAACAATACAGTGAGGTACTGCCTGCTGCTGGCTCTGTAAACAGTGCGCTGAGAATATCGCCTCAACGGATGCTCGAGCTGACCAAAGGTGCTTGGATAGATATTTGCCAATAGTTGTATCGATTTACAAATAAGGGTTTTGTAGGCGATATAACACATGTTCTTGTAGCCAATGGCCTTCAGGGAGTGCTGGATGAGCGAAGTTTTCAGCCTCCTTGGTCATCCCTAATTTTTTCATCACGCCTTCAGAAGGGGTATTGGCGACCGCAGTGAATGCGACAATTTCTTTTAGTTTAAGTTGATTAAAAGCGAATTGGATAACAGTCTTGGCCGCCTCTGTTGTATAGCCTTGCCGCCAATATTGCGGAAGTAATCGCCATGCGATTTCTGTGCAAGGGGAGCAAGGAAGCGGATATTCTGGAATATTTAATCCAACAAACCCAATCAGTGAATGGTTCGATTTTAATTCAACGGCCCATATGCCCCATCCTCCTTGGGTGGCAAATCGTTCCATAATCGTGTCCATCATTTGATCACTTTGTGATTTATTTAATACCGAAGGGAAGTAGCGCATTACCTCCGGTGAACTATTCATATCAAAAAAACGCTCTTTATCTTGTTCGGCCCAGCGTCTTAAACGTAAGCGAGGCGTTTCAAGTTCTATGATTGACATGTGAAACCTTGTATTATTTTGTGGTTAATTGCATGTGGAGAATGGGGAAGGGGTTACCTTCACCATCCGTTTCAGAACGAGCAAATTGTGTAAACCCCATATGTTGGTAGAAACCAACAGCCTGTGGATTCTGCTCATTGACATCAACTTCATTAATGCCCAGCTCTTTTATGGCAAAATTGAGGAGTTGTTTACCTATTCCTTTACCCCGATGAGCCGCTGAAATAAATAACATTTCAAGTTTATGTTGATCAACGCCAATAAACCCACTTATTTGGTTATTTTCATCTATTGAGACATAAGTTGCCAATTGGGGAAGATATTGTTCACGGATTGCCACTTTTAACGTCTGTAATATATTTTCAGGTAAAAAATCGTGCGTTGCTCTGACGGATGACTCCCAAACAGCCATAATTTGCTGGTATTGTGCAGGAGTAGCAGGTTGAATACCCATGAATGATGCCTTTAGCCCAATGTCGTTTCTTTGAGTGTATTGATTAATATGCCGTAGCGCAATTTTAAAATAGCTTTCATAGAAATAGCGTATTTATCCTTAATTGAGGGAAAAACAGCAGGCCAAGTCTATTTTTGAGATATTAATCGCAGAAAAAAAAGTCAGTTACTTCATTATAACGGAATGTTAATTTTATAGAAAAATAATCATAATGGGATTGTTTTTATAGAATATTAACGGCAGGAATCATAACGATAATATACAACAACAAAATGGTAGGGAGCTTTCGATGAAATATAAAGTTTTAACAGTTTGTTTATCAGCCGCATTGCTTACCCCAATGACTCCAGTACTTGCAAATACCGATAATGTCGAAAATATGCAACTTGACCAAGTTTTATTATTAAGTCGTCATAATTTGCGCACACCGATTGTGAATACGGGGATCTTAACCGAAGTTACCGATAAAAAATGGCCAGCTTGGGATGCGCAAAGTGGCTATTTAACAACAAAAGGTGGTGCACTAGAAGTGTATATGGGGCACTACTTTAGAGAATGGATTGAGCAAAATAAATTAGTTCCCGATGAATTATGCCCAACGGGTAATGAAGATCTTTTCGTTTACACGAATAGCTTACAAAGAACCATTGCAACGGCTCAATTTTTCACTGCGGGCGCATTTCCTGGGTGCACAGTGAAGATCCACCACCAACCTGAAATAGGTAAGATGGATCCTGTTTTTAATCCAATCATTACTAACGATAGCCCTGAGTTTAAACAAAAAGCATTATTAGCCATGGAGGAGCATTTAAAGGGCCTCAACCTTAAACCTGGTTATGATGAATTGGATACCGTGCTCGACATTAAAAATTCGGAGAAATGTAAGACCGATAAACTCTGCGAGCTTTCATCGCAAACAAACAGTTTTATTATTGAAGCGAATAAAGAACCGGGGGTTGTTGGCTCACTTAAAATAGCGAACTCGGCAGTAGATGCTATCGATTTGCAATACTATGAGGGTTTTCCTGAATCACAAGTGGCTTGGGGTATGGTCAACACTGATGATAAATGGACTAAATTAAATACCCTTAAAAATGGTTATCAGGAAACGCTATTTTCCCCCAAATTGATTGCGAAGAATGTGGCTCACCCATTATTAAATTATATCAATAAGGGCTTTGTTTCCGCTGATAAAGGTGAGACTGCTAAATTTATTATGTTGGTTGGGCATGACTCAAATATTGCTTCCTTAATGTCAGCAATGGATTTCAAACCTTATAAACTACCTGATCAATATGAATATACGCCTATTGGTGGAAAATTGGTCTTCCAACGTTGGCATGATAAGAGCGATAAGAAAGACTATGTTAAAGTGGAGTATGTATATCAAACAGCAGAGCAACTTAGAAATAATAGTTACCTGTCTTTAGAAACGCCACCAAAACATGTCACGCTAGAAATGAAAAATTGCCCAATAGATAAAAATGGATACTGCTCTTGGGAAGATTTCCAAAAAGTGATGAAATCAGCATTAGATCAATCAAACTAAAATAGCCTCTATTTATTGCCCGTGGTCTTGCGGGCAATAAATATCATCTGTATATATACTTTATATTTCGCATGTTAAAACTCACGGAATGGACCCCCGTGTGTGTGTTAGCATTTGTTTTTTACACAAGATAAATCGATAAAACTGGACAAAATGAATATCCAATTACAACGTTTAAGTCAAATTAACTGTCATGACATCATCGCATTAAATACTCACCCGCTTGTATTAGCGCATATGCCGCTAGGTGATAATCAATTTGATGAGACTTTTTGCAAGGAATGGGTCAAACAAAAAGAGCAACACTGGCAAACACATGGCTTTGGTGTGTGGGCATTAACTTTTGATGGCGTATTTGGCGGCTGGGGTGGTTTTCAAGATGAAAATGGAGACGCAGATTTAGCGTTAGTGCTTCATCCAGATTACTGGGGATACGGTAAAAATATTGCTAAAAAAATAGTTGAGCAAGCGGCGGCTCAACTGTCATTAACGTCGATAACTATCCACCTCCCATTAAGTCGAAAAAAACTGGGCGCAATTAGGCGCTATGGTTTTATCGAAGAGGGAGAGGTGGATTTTGATGGGGTGGCTTTTAAGCGTTTTCGATTGAAACTATCATCGTTAATGAAGAAAAAACCCTGCTAAAAAGCAGGGCGTGAAAGCCACGAAAATGTTTATGAGCCTTCAATTTAACTGATAATCTTGTGTAATAGTCTTATAAATTGTGTGTATTTATTATCTCTTGATATCATCGTAAAAAGATGATCTTGATGAGTTTAAAGGCTGAATATTTTATTAAAAAATCTATTTTTTGCTATCGCATTTTTATTATCGAACGACTAAAACTGAAGTTTTTGCATAGCGTACGACAGATGCTGCATTAGACCCTAACAGGTATGTTGACATACTTGGATGGCGAGAGCCGATTAAAATGAGATCTGCATTGATTTCCTCAGCGATAGCCAAGATTTCATCTTTCACGGAGCCGACAGAAGAGGTGACGTGGATCTTATTTTCTGGGATAGAGAAGCGTTTAACTTTCTCTTTTAATTCATCGAGAATCACTTCGGCTTGCTTTTCTTCGTCAGGGAAATCACTAGGAAGAATGGTTCCACCATAGCGCAAATAGTTAGAAATAGGTGCTGTGACAGCAAGGAAATGAACTTCAGCGTCATTTAATTTCTGAATTGCATTAACATGGGGTATGACGAGATCAGTCAGTGCATCTTCGCTAACGTCGATCGGAACTAAAATAGTTTTGTACATAAATCCTCCTTTTTATCTTTTATTTTATAAGTTTAGAACATTTCAAAGCATATTGAAATTAATCATTAATATTTTAAATGTAATTAGCTATTTTGGTTAAAAATGAAAGGGGATAGCTGTTCAGTGTTGAAAGTAGGGGAGGAAAGTATCACTGCTACGGCTTGTAGCAGTGAATCAAACGAATAGATTACTTTTTACAAGCTTCTTTTAAACCACCTTTACAGGCTTTATTTAAATATTCGCTCGCCGCTTTATCATCCATTTCTGTACCCTCACCATTTTCATACATTTTACCGACTTGGTATTGTGCTGGTGGGAACTTTTTATCGGCTGATTTTTTAAACCAATCAAAAGCAATAATGTAGTTTTGTTTCACTCCAACGCCTTGATAGTATATCTGCCCAAGGTAATTCTGGGCTTCTGCATTGCCTTGATTGGCGGATTTTTCAAGCCAGTTGATTGCAGTTTCAATGTTAGGTTCAACGCCATTACCATTTAAGTACATATCGGCTAAAAAAAGCTGTGCATCTGCGTTACCCTTATTGGACGCCATAGTTAACCATTTTTTAGCTTTAGGATAATCTTGTTTTATCTCTTTGCCTAGGTAATAGCCAATACCTAGCATAACTTGCGCTTTGATATCACCTTTTTTGGCTTCATTCTCCACAATTCTTAACGTCTCTTTTGGAACTTCCGCGAAACTTGAGTGAATAGAAAGAATGAAAAGTAACAGTAATGAGTAGATTTTATACATAGTGCTATTAATATCTTATTGTGTCAGTGAGCAAGATAAAGATAGTGATTCGTTTTTATATGAAGACATAGATCAAGCGAATAATAACATTATCAACAATCGTTGTTAGGGTTAACCAATAAATTTTACGTTAAATACTCTACGTCGCCAAACATAGAATATCAATGTGTTTTAACGTTTTTTATATGATGGAAGATATTTCAATGTGATGAATCGATATCACGCAGATTATGTGTATTTTTAATATAAAACAAGGCATGGGGTGAGTTAAATTCAGATGGTGACGGAGTGGGAGTATTTTATAAGTTTATTATATTGTAATTAGCATATTATATAGTATTTTTCGATATGCTGGTTTTTTTTGCTAATGCTGGATTGGGATAGTTTTTTTGAAATATCAAGCATGCTAAAGAATAAATAAAAATCAATTAACAACCCCTTAAAAACGGCATTTAAAGCCGGTTATTTTTAGGCATTTTCTTAAACGTATAATTATTTAAATATAAGTTAAAAATCGTTAACACCCCCTAGCAATTTAGGGGATGTTGTTATTTAGACGTTATTTTACCAGGCGTTAGTTACCATCATTAGCCCAGGTAAGGTGCAAGTCACAATACCGATTACCAAAGTTAACTCACCGAGATATTTAATGGTTTTATTAAGTGAAAATACGCAGAAAAATAGAAACCATAGAATAGCCCAAAGCAACCATAGTGCAATCATTCGAGCATCAGCACTTGTGTAGTAGGCGTAGAATAAAGCATTAAAAAAGACAAAAAGGCAGTACCAACCAAATAGTTTCCCTGATAGTGAATATATCTTTATAAAACTGAGAAAAATATAAGTGAATGTAAATAACATTGATTGAGCAAGGGCAAGGTATGCAGTATTTTCTTTAGCATTTACCATTAAAACAATATTGCCAATTAAGCAGAAAAAACCAATAATGCCATTGAATATTCCTGTTTCTTTGTTGTCATATCCTTTAATGATAGAAATACCGTTAATGATTAAAACGCTACCAATAAAAATGAGTAATAGGCCATTCATTTATCACCTCTTGAGGGAGAATTGATTTTTTTCGACAGTAAATTCTATGTGCTCTCTGCTTTTTTCATGTAATATTATATCGGCAACTAATGGTTCAATATGAATTTTAAATATTCGCTTGATATCTCTTACCCCGTAGCGACGATCGCACATTGAATTTATTTTCATTTTTGTTGCAGTATCCAGTACTACTGTGACGGCGTTTTTAGCGATTCTTTTATTGAGTTTTGAAAGTTCAATATCAATAATTTTACTCGCTTGTTCTGAATCTATTTTATTAAAGCTAATCTTTCTATCGATACGGTTAATAAATTCAGGTTCGAATTTATTTTCTAACAATTTTAGTATTTTTTGCTGATAATATTTTTTAGTGAATAAATGTACTAACCCCTGTTTTTCATTTAAAATATTTCTAGAGCCTAAATTGGAAGTCATAATAATAATGGCATTTTTGAAGTTAATAACTTTCTGGCCATTTGCAAGGCTCAATTCACCAGTGTCAAGAATATTGAGCAGTGTTCTAATCACTTCTTTGCTTGCTTTTTCTATTTCATCAAATAAGACAATACCTGGTGTACTATAGCTTCCTTCGATTTTATCTATATCAAACAAGGAATATGATTCTTTACTCCCGGCGTAACCGGGAGGTGCACCAGATAAAGATGCGGCATAATGATCTTGAGACAACGTATTCATATTTATGCGACAATAATGCGCTTTACCATTATTAAGCGCTTTTGCTAAAGCGATCACTGTTTCTGTTTTACCAACACCAGTTGGCCCAAGAAATAGCATGGTACTTAGTGGCCTTTCGGGATCAAAAATATTGGTTTTAATACAATAAAGAATATCCTTTAACTGTTTTAAAGCCTCCTCTTGGCCAATAATAGTATTTTCAATATATTGAATGACTTTATCAGGATCAAAAATAAACCGGAAATGGCCCATCTTTTTTTGGGGCTCTGAAATGTGTTTTTCTTTATGACTTTCAGCTAGCATATCATTAATAAAGGGCATGGATTATTCCTAAATAGTGATAATTTATTAAGTAGTAAATCAAGAAAAACTATTTATATAAAATACGATAATATTCCCCGTTGTTGACGCATACGACAACGTTTAAAAATAACAATTTATATTTAGTAAATTTATAGTTTATTCATTAGCCTACAATTTTTATTTTATTGCCATCGGTTGGTAAATTGTAAACTTGGCACTCTGAAACACCGATAGTCTCTCTGGTTATGCTTTCAACTTGCTGTTGAGTTTTTTCTGCATCTAGAACCCAACTACGATAAAACTCAAACGGGCACTCTGCGAGACCTTTATCACCATCACCTGATTGATAAATACCGGTGTAACCACGATGTAATATTTTAAAGAGATGGTTTTGTGATTGGTCATATCGACGCGCATCGCGAATTTCCGTGACGGAAAGTTGCGCGTATTGGACGCCCATCTCTTCTTCACCACATTCGCCCAATGTGTGACCATCAAAACCAATAATAGCGGAATGACCAAAGTAGGTATAAACACCGTCAAAACCTGTTCCATTCGCCACGGCGACATAACAGTTATTTGCCCACGCCATGGTTTTTGCCATCATAATTTGCTGCTCTTTGGCAGGATACATATAGCCTTGGCAGCGAATAATTAACTCAGCGCCTTTCATTGCACAATCACGCCATATTTCAGGATAATTACCATCATCACAGATGATTAGACTTATTTTTAACCCTTTAGGTCCTTCTGAAACATAAGTTTTATCGCCTGGATACCAACCTTCGACAGGGCACCACGGGATAATTTTGCGGTATTTTTGTACAATATTCCCTTTGTCATCAATTAAGATAAGTGTGTTATAAGGGGCTTTTAAGGGATGTTCTTCGTGCTGTTCACCTGTGATTGAAAATACGCCCCACACACCATTTGCTTTACATGCAGCTGAAAAAATTTGTGTTTCATCACCCGGTACAGTTGCTGCCGTTTCCATCATCTCTTCATGATCATACATAATGCCTTGAGTGCTGTACTCAGGAAAAATAATCAGATCAAGTCCTGGAAAACCGGTTTTCATTCCTGCAATAACATCTGAGATTTTATTTGCATTTTCAATAACTTCTTTTCGATTATGCAAACGAGGTATTTTATAGTTCACAACCGCAACACCCACTGATGTTGGACTACTTGAAATATCACCATGTCTCATAAGTTTCCCCTTTGTGTCATTTTGATGTTCGTTTTACGACTAAGTAAATATAGTTATTAAGTTACAAGTGGGGGGAGTAAATGGCGCCGAAATGTGATTTACGTCGCATTTTTATAATGAATTTTGTGGAGTTATTTAATTGTTTGATTTTATTAGCTAATTTTTTCTTAGAGAGTGTGTTTTATCGTTTATATGGGGTTTTACTTGGTCAATCACAGAAGAGGTAATGGGGGATAATAACGAAAATTTGTGTAATAAATTTATTTTTATATTGTGATTTTGATTTAAATTAATGATAAATGTTGGTGATGGGCGCGCTTAGCTGTTTTTCAAAGTTTAATCTTTAGTAGAGGGTTGTCGTTCTTATTTGTAAAAAATCAGCACAACTAACTGATTAATGTCATGATAAAACGGCAACCCCGTAAAATTGAAATGTCACTTTAATTTTTCAGATAACCATAAGCCACTTTTTTTCATTAAATAACCGAATAAGACCCCCACCAATAATGAAGGAAGGGCGGCTGTCCATTCGCCTTGAGAGGCAAAAAGAGCACATGCGCCAATAAATGTGCCGGGAATATATGATAGCCATTGCTGCCTTGCTTGAATGCACATCATAAAAGCCACAATACCCGTGATCAAATATTCCAATAAATTAGGAATACCATTAAACAAGGTATCGCTGTGGAGCATAATGAGACCCCATGCGACTCCGCTGGCGGTAGTGAAGAAGGTAATGAACAACCCTTTAATGCCTTCTTTTGGATAAGCAAAATAAGCGGTACAGCCTAAAAAACCAGCCCACCCAATCAGCCCTAACGAATTCGCTAACCACGCCCAAACGGCTGACAAAATCGCGGTTGTTAAAGAAATAGAAAAAAGTATTTTCACAGTGATTCTTAAATAATGATTAAAGTTAAACCAGAATAGAAAATGAACCCGTCATTCTCTTGACATGTTTATCGAGCCATCTATCGGGAGAGGTTATCGAAGGGAGGGGATTCTATCATTAGCTAATCAAGTAAAAAAAAGCATTTGATCAAGATATACGCGGAAATTTTCCTATCTAGATTGAACGTGTTGTTTTTAGACAGCTAGGTAGCAGGTGAGTGCCTGTTGAACGGGTTCGATTGACAGCTTGCTACCTAGATATACACTATTCCATATCAAATAACGGTGTTGGTTTTCCGTTATCATCAACGGCAACAAAATTAAATTGACCATGGATCACTTCTTCGCGTCCTTCACGATACATATCTTCTAAGAATATCGACACATTGACAGTCAAACTTGTTCGACCAACGCGGCTAACTTTACCGACTAATTCGACGATGGTGCCAGAAGGAATCGGGTGAGTGAAATTGATTTTTTCGGTTGAGACTGTCACTAAGCGTTTACGGCAAAAACGTGTTGCGGTAATAAAAGAGACCTCATCCATCCAAGCGAGAGCGGTACCACCAAATAAGGTGTCGTGGTGGTTAGTGGTGGTTGGAAAAATAACCTTTGAAACACTTGTGATAGAACCTTCAATTTTTTGCGTGATTATCTCATCAACGTCAGAACGCATAATATGGCCTTACAATAATTGCTGTGGAGACGATATTCGTCATACTTCAAATGGCAGCATTGCTGACGGCATTGATGCAATAATGGCATACATTTGTATGTATTTAGTGGCATATGCGTCGTCGCCTAGCTGCCTTTCATCTATCAACTCAGTGTAATATGCTTTTAAAATAAATTACACCGATGATATTTCAAGGGTAAATATATTAGTGATCATAGATGTATATGACCCGTTAAAAACAGTGTTGCCTCACCCGTTAATTTTACCCGCTGATCTTCAACCGCACATAGTACGACACCACCACGAGCCGATATTTGATGGCCGACTAACTGATTTTTATTTAAGCGAGCCGCCCATAATGGGGCAATGGCACAATGCGAGGTACCTGTGACGGGATCTTCATCCACGCCTTTAGCTGGGGCAAAATAGCGTGAAACAAAGTCGATATGTGGTTCATGACTTGCTGCTGTAATTGTTAGGCCAGGTAGAGGCAGTGCAGCTAAAGCAGACATATTTGGAGAGCAGTGTGCCACTTGGTCAGGGCTACTTAAGAAACAGACATAGCGATCTTTAGCTAGCCACAATGCTTCAATTTCAACCCCCAAAATATCGGCTAGCTGTGGGTAATCTGCAATTGAAGCGGGTTGTGTGTTGAGAATAGGGAAATCGAGAGTAAACCCACTGCCATTTTTATAAAGCGTCAGCTCCCCTGAGAGGGATTTAAAAATAAAAGGGTTAATGGGGTGTTGCCTAAACTGATTAAGGACAAATGCAGTCGCTAATGTGGCATGCCCACAGAGATTGACCTCTACCGCCGGTGTGAACCAGCGAATATGCTCCCCAACTAAAAATGCGGTTTCTGATAAATTAATTTCAGCCGCAATCGCAATCAATTGGTTATCTGGTAACCATTCATCAAGTAATACGACCGCGGCAGGGTTGCCTTGAAACTGGGTATTGGTAAAAGCATCAACATAGAAAACAGGCAGTGTTGAAAGACTCATAACGGTTTCCAAAAGCAGGTTAAATAGGGGAAAAGTATAGCGTTAATTAATCACTAACATAATAGTTTTAAGGATGAAATAAAAACGCCCGATAGGCAATTCTGCATATCGGGCGAGGGGATGATTGATAACTAACGGAAAATTATTTTGCATTTACTTCGTTATCATCTGCATTTTTTAACATTTTTCTGACTGGAATGATTAATGCAGCTAGCACGATTGCACAGATAACTAATGCGATTGAAACATGTGAGAACAACTCAGGCATTGAATTTAGTTGCTCTTTATTGATATTCCCGCCCATGATACCAGCAGCAAGGTTACCTAATGCGCTTGCACAGAACCAGAGCCCCATCACTTGGCCACGCATCTTTTGTGGTGCCAGCAGAGTCATGGTTGCTAAGCCAATAGGGCTTAGGCATAGCTCACCGAGAGTGAGTAAAAGAATACTCGAAACTAACCAGAACGGCGAAACCCCTGTTTGTGTGGCAAGAACTTGGTTGGCTGCCATCATCATGACCGCAAAGCCTGCCGCAGCAAATAAGATACCGATGACAAATTTAGTCATGCTGCTTGGGTTGATATTGCGTTTGGCAAGAGAAGGCCAGAACCAGCTAAAGACAGGTGCCAACAGGATAATAAACAATGCGTTGATAGACTGGAACCAAATGGTTGGGATCTCAAATGAGCCCATTTGGCGATCGGTATAGTCACGTGCAAAGATATTAAATGAGGTTGGTTTTTGTTCAAACGCTGACCAGAAGAAAGCTGCTGCAATGAGCAGTATCAAACAAGCGAGGAGACGTGAACGCTCACTGCTATTAAGACCGGCAAAGAAGAACATGAAAAAGAAGTAGATACCCACACACGTGGAGATGATGTAGGCTGAGCTTTTTGCGATTGTCGCCGCATTAAATGGGATAACGCCATTGTCGATAAGGATCACCAACACCGCGAGGATTGCCATAGCGAGCGTTACCCATTTACCGACATTTTTACGCTCGACAGTTGGGCGGTTCCACGTTGAATCTAACCCGACTTCTTTGTCGTAGCGGCGCATTTGTGGGATGGCATAGAAACGGAAAATCAAGAGTGCAATCAGCATACCGATACCGCCAAGACCAAAGCCAAGATGCCAGCCGTATTTTTCATGCAGAGGGCCGATGATCAGTGGGGCGATAAACGACCCCATGTTAATCCCCATATAGAACAAGGAGAAACCACCGTCACGACGAGTATCTTCTTTTTTATAGAGTGTTCCCACCATGACCGTGATACAGGTTTTAAACAAACCAGTTCCTAACACGATTAATAGGAGACCAACAAAGAAGAAGGTATTGCTTAAAAACGCTGACATTGCGATCGATAAGTGGCCGAATGCAATGATTAACGAGCCGTACCAAACCGCTCTGCGCTGCCCTAGCCAGTTATCTGCTAGCCAGCCACCAGGAAGTGATGTGATATAAACCCCACCAGCAAAGATCCCGACGATAGCGGAAGCTTGCTCAATAGGTAACTCCATTCCCCCTTGTAGCAGTGCGGCACTCATAAACAAGATGAGCAGTGGGCGCACGCCATAGAAAGAGAACCTTTCCCACATTTCGGTGAGGAAGAGTGAACTCAGTGGGTATGGATGCCCAAAAAAGGTTTTTGTTTTAGTCGCAGAATGACTCATCTGTGAACTCCGATAAATTATATTTTGATTAGTTGTGCTTGAAAAAACACCTGACAAAGTGGTAGGTGCCAAAATTTAGAGATATGTTAACTTCATTTTGTAAACATATTTTTAACATACATTATTATAAAAACACTGAAAAACAGAATATATTTATTGTGAAAAGTGTTTTTTTAAGGTGAAAAGTCGATATCACTCGCATTTTTCACGATAAGGTAGGCGACAATACAGGAATTTTGTTGACAAGAAAAGAGGTGATTATAAAAGAAACATAGCCTTATAAAACATAAATTTATGTTATGTTTTCTGTGTTTTTTGCATAAAATGCTGTTATACCTACAATAAATGAGGGAAATGAATAAATAACTCTACCGATTATTCACAGTGAACGTGATGGGATGTTTTGTTCTACAACGAGAGAAGGCTTAGCCCTCTCTTTTCTATTAGGCCGATGGTGATTTACAATCCTGAGATTGACGTTTAATGATGTACCATGAATAAAGTAAGTTAAATAGAACTAAGGCAGCGGTAAAGAAAAAGACGGCTCTAAAGCCATAGCTTGCGGCCACAAACGAGCCCATTAGCGGGCCAGTCACGTTCCCAACATCCCGCAAGGCTTGGTTGTAGCTGAAAATGCGCCCTGTCACTTGATGTGAGATGTTATAGATAATTAATGTTTGTACTGCGGGCAATAAAGCGGCGTTTAATGCACCGAGCAAGAAACGCAGCGCCCCCAACTCCCAGTAATTACTCACCAATCCCATAGGGAATAAAACAAAAATAGAGGCCGCTAATACTGCAAGTAGCACTTTTTCTGGCCCGATACGATCACTTAGTTTCCCCAATCTAGGCGCACTGAGTAGCGCTGCAACCCCTGGAATTGAGGCAATTACCCCGCTAATAAAGGCTAAATTCTCAGTCGTGCTTGCAAGATCACGAACATAGAGTGTAATGACAGGGTTGATGGAACCAATCGCAGCTTGAATAATCATGGTGGTAAAAAATAAGCTAATCACCAAATTCTTATTTTTGAGGGAGGCAAATACTTGTTTGTTATTCAGCGCGTCTTTACGTGAAACAGGGGTAAAACGTTCACGAACATAGAATAAGGTCACAATAAAACAAATAAAGAGGACCGTTGCAGTAATAAAGAAAACGGGGCGTAAGCCATATTGGTCAGCAAGTAACCCGCCAATCAATGGACCGATCAGGGCACCACTAACGGCACCCGTCGCTAATACGCCCATTGCCCAACCACTTTTTTTCACGGGAACTTGTGTGGCGATGAGGGCATTTGCATTGGGCACAAATCCACCGAGTAGTCCTAATAAGGCCCTTAGTATCAATAATTGCCAAATGTTTTGAGCGAAACCAATGAGCACCATCACTATTGCCATACCGAGTGCTGAGCGTAGTAGCATCAACTTTCTGCCTTTGCGGTCAGATAAACGCCCCCAAAATGGAGCGGCAATAGCGGAAAACAAAAACGTAATACTGAAAACGGCCCCTGTCCATAGGTTTAATGAGCTGTGATCGGTAACCCCTAACTCCTCAATATAAAGCGGAAGAAAAGGCATGATCAGGCTAAATGCCGCACCGGTTAAAAAACAACCGAACCAAACGACATAAAGATTACGTTTCCAATAACTGTTTCTGTTTAACATAGACTCCTTGCTCAACTGTTTATGCTTAAAACACAACGGCTGCCAGATAACTGACAGCCGTTGTGTTTTATCTAATGATGGATTTTGTCTAAATCACCGTACAAAGAAGTTTCTCCTTTGGGGCGCGTTTTAAAACGTCGGTGTAGCCACATATATTGTTCGGGGGCTAATAATATCGCTTGCTCAATAAGTTGATTCATTTTGGTTGCAACCGCGACTTCATCATCGATAGGGAAATCATCGACAGCAGGTTGAATAACCAACTCATAACCTTTTCCTGCGGGTAAGCGACGCGGAATAAAAGGAACAATAAGCGGATTCGCTAAGCGCAATAAGATCGCTGAGCCATTGGTGGTTGCTGCATTTTTTACTGCAAATAGTGGGGCAAACGAGCTATTTCGAGGACCATAATCATGGTCGGGGGCATACCACAATATTTCCCCTTGTTTGAGACTGCGTACCATCCCTTTGACGTCTTTGCGGTCCAACATATATTTGTTAGAGCGTAGGCGTCCTCGGGTCTGAAGCCAGTCCATTAATTTATTATCATTTGGGCGGTAAACGCCAATGCCGGGGTTAAGCATACCGAAAGCTCTTGCACCAAGCTCTAATGTCAGAAAATGGATCCCTAATACAATAATGCCACGACCTGTCGATTGAGCCGCAATCATATGTTCACGCCCTTCGATTTTGAACCAGCGGCGTATGCGCCATTCAGGCCAAAACCATGCCATGCCTGTTTCAAAAACCCCCATACCCACGGACTCAAAATTTTTATCAATGTAGTGTTGGCGTTTTTCTAAGCTCATTTCAGGAAAACAGAGCGCTAGGTTGCGATCGGCAATTTGGGCGCGTTTTTTTAGCAAATGTTTGGACAATAAGCCTAAACGGGTTCCCATCCAATAAATCATGGGATAGGGCAAAAGAACCAGTACGTAAAGCAGACCGATACCAAACCAAGTGAGCCAGTAACGTGGGTGTAATAAACTTTTATCAAACTTTGGAGCTTGTATCATTGGTTTCCAAAAAATTAGGTTAGTGACTGAAGGCTGTTGTGAGTTGTTTAAATTTTTATGACAACAGCGATTAACAGATTGATTTTAGCGACTAGAAGGCCATGAGATGAGCAAGCAAGCCAGTGCTAAAAGCAATCAAATTATCAATAGTATCTATTATATACTCTAAATAATTTGAGGGGCAGGTCAGTAGAGACCTAAGGCTGTAATTTGAGTAAATTCACTTAATTAACAGCGTTGCCACCTAAAGTATGGTGAGTATAACAAATTATTCATTTAATAAATTGGCCGTCTGTAGGGTACTCATCAGTTCGGCCAAATTCCGTACTGCCATTTTTTCCATCATGCGAGAACGATGCACTTCGACGGTTCGAACAGAAACACAGGCCACATCGGCGATTTCCCGGTTAATTAAGCCTTGCAAAACGTATTTGCAAATCTCTTTTTCTCTTGGTGTCAGTGTTTGGTAACGCTGCTGAATAAGATAACTTGCCGTGGCTTGTTGGGTTTTTTCTTGTGCTTGCTCAAGTGTTTTTGCTAATAGCTGGCTATCAATTGGTTTTTGTAGAAAATCGACAGCGCCTAGTTTGACTTGTTCGACGGCCATAGGAATATCGCCATGACCAGAGAGAAAGATCACCGCTAATGTGCTTTGTTGGGCTTTGAGCAGTTGGTGAACTTGGCGACCATCCAGTTTTGGCATACGCATGTCGAGGAGTACCACGCCCTCTTGGTGAAGGTCGGCTTGCTGAACAAATTGTTCACTGTCATTCCAAATAACGACGGTATAACCGAGCGTTTCAAGGAGAAATTGGCAAGCATCGGTAACTGCCGGATCGTCGTCCACCAGATGGATAACAGGCATGAATAGAACCTCACTTCATCAAATTGGGATATCAATGTTTAAATTCATGATGAATGTATTTTTACATATTAACATAGTTAATGTTATCAATAGTATGCGAAAGTCCTATTTATCGTTACTGAATAAGGCTATGTTTCGCTCGATTTTCCATGGTGGTACGGGAAAATGAGGGTTACTCTTAGCCCATTTAAGCCAGCCTCACTCACATTATTTTCAATGCGAATGTCGCCCCCTTGGCTTTGGATCAATCGCTGGCAGATCACTAAACCTAGCCCTAATCCCTCTTTTTTAGTGGTTGCAAAAGGCGTGATCCCTTGAGTCAGTTGTTCAGGCTGCATGCCGCCTGCATCATCTTGTAGTACGAGTAAAAACCGTTCTGGGGCAAAGTGAAAGCTAAAACATAATGTTGTCGCGCCGGCTTGCAAGCTATTACTAATGAGGTTTGATAGCAGTTGATCCAGCAGTGTTTCAGGTAGCTTCAATGAAACGTCACGGCTATCCGGTAACATGAGTTTGACCTGTGGATAATGTTGCGATACCCGTAGTAATTGCCAAATATGTTGTATCGTCGGTATAACATGCTGCTCACTCAGTTGCAGTGCGACCTCTTGGTGAGGTTTCCCAGCCCATAGGCGAAGATTACGAATAATATCGGCCCCGCGTTGCGCTTGATTATCAATTTTTGTTAAGGCATTAATCAGGGGATGATCATCTGACTCTTTTTTGAGACGTAAAATACAACCTTGTGCGTAGTGGCGGATCGCGGAAAGTGGCTGGTTAAGCTCATGGGCAAACCCTGAGGCCATTTCACCTAATATATTTAATCGCTGAGCTTTTTCTAAATTCGCTTCCTGTTGGCGTAAGCGATTGTGAGCCTCTTCTAATTGGCGGCTACGGCGGCGAACTAGGAAGGCTATCCAAACATGATTGACCCCAAGTAAGATAAAAAAGAGTAAGACGAGGCCTAGCGACAGTTGATGCTGGATCAACCAACTTATAATGTCTTGCCAAATTTGCCGTTGCTGTGGATGTTGGTTTACATCACGTAACAAGGTTTCGACTTGGTTCACTGATGCTGGGGCTCCCCAACGCATGCCAGATTTATCGGATGAAAGTAATGTTTTGGTCACCTTATCAACTAAATTATCGGGGACATCATTCAAGGCAGCAAATGACCAGTTAGGGTAAAGCTCAGTGCTGGTCTTACAAGGTAGAGTGCTCGCATGCTCAATTAAAGGCCGAAACTGGTTTTTATCAATTAATCCCTCACTGTCCATATTTTCCAATAAGCAAACAGGGATGATAGCAGCCGAAAGTGAGCTATCGCGTAAGGCATATAAGAGCGCATCGGCGGGGAAACCGAGAAACTGCATACGAAAATCTTTTTCTGCGTCATACCCCATATCTCTGAGTACCTTATAACCTAAAAGGTAGCCGCCGAAAGCGTCTGGAGAAATTGCCCCCACTTTTTTACCAATTAGGTTTTTTACCTCGTTAATATCACTGTCTGCCCGCACTAAAATAAGGCTTCCGATAACGTTACGAGTGGCGCTATCAGGCTCTACGGATGAACGCAATGAAAGTAACCAGCGTAAATGATAGCGACTATCGAGTTGGATAAATTGAGCAGGGTTTGTCAGCAGAAAATCTATCTTACGCTCTGCAATTGCGTCACGCATCTCATCCAAGTTAAGTGGCTGTAACGTGAAATGTTCACCCGGTAGAGACTCATTTAATGTGTCGGCTAATATTTGCCAGTGGGATTGTGTTGAGTTTGCACCGCGTAGTGCAAGCACCCCGATTTTCCATTCAGCCGCCATAGCAGGAAAACTGCCAGCAAGAAGCAAGATGAACAGTAGGCGATACAAAGACATAGATGATTTCTTTAACATATTTGGGTTATTCGTTGCGTTAGATCAATTTAGTTACGGGTATGTGGTAAACCACAATAGGGTCGTTACGCAGCCCCTCATACAATAAAGCTAATTAAAGATAACACACCGTTTTTAAAGAGAAATAAGAATTACCGTGGTTATCAAAAATAGGTTGAGGTAACGGTAAATAAAGCCTGTAAAACCAAAAGCATACTAATATTTACCATCTGTTTTTGCATTAGCAATGTCCTACTGGAGCCAATTATGGATCTGAGTAAACGAAAATTTCTACAACAATTAGGGGCAGTCACCGCGGGGGCATCGTTAATACCGATTGCCGAAGCTGGACTCAATTTCTCCCCAACTCGCCGCGAAGGTAACCCTGAAAAACGTTATGGCATGCTGATTGACTTACGCCGTTGTATCGGCTGTCAATCCTGTACCGTTAGTTGTTCTGTTGAAAATCAGACACCACAAGGTCAGTTTCGTACGACGGTTAACCAATATCAAGTTTCTTTAAAAGGGCAGGAGGGCGTGGCAAACGTCCTATTACCACGTTTGTGTAACCACTGTGATAACCCGCCTTGTGTGCCCGTTTGCCCAGTACAAGCCACGTTTCAACGGGAAGACGGAATTGTGGTTATTGATAATGAGCGCTGTGTTGGTTGTGCTTATTGTGTACAAGCTTGCCCATATGATGCGCGTTTTATCAACCATACGACCCAAACCGCAGATAAATGTACATTTTGTGCGCATCGTCTTGAAGTCGGCTTACTACCAGCCTGCGTTGAGTCCTGTGTTGGTGGCGCGCGAATTATTGGTGATTTAAGAGATCCAAACAGTACGATCCGGAAAATGCTCGAAGAACATAAAGCCGAAATTAAAGTGCTGAAACCGGAAAGTGGCACATTACCTCAAGTGTTTTATTTAGGCTTGGATGATGCTTTTGTTGAACCGCTAGCCGGTAAAGGGCAACCCGCATTATGGCAGGAGGTATTCTGATGAGCGAACAAGTGACCTATATTTCGGAAATTATGGCACAGCCACAAGAGTTTTTCTGGTTGCCTTGGGCCGTTCAATACTTCTTTTTTATCGGTATCGCAGCTTGCGCGACACTTTATGCTTGTTACTTGCACTGGCAAGGTAAGAGTGAAAATAGCCGATTAGAGATGATTGCCGTCTTTATCACGATAACGATGGGGATCACGGCTCCATTAGCGCTGACCGCCGACTTACACCAAACGGCGCGTGTTTGGCACTTCTATGCTCATCCAACTATTTGGTCATGGATGTGGTGGGGCTCAGTTTTACTGCCATTGTTTACCACTTTTAGCGGCCTCTACTTTGTTGCATTGTTGGTGAAATTAATTTGGAAAAAAGAATTTAAAGCAACACGTTGGGTGGCCTTACTGTCAGCGCTGTCTGCGGTAGGTTTATTGTTATATACCGGTCGTGAAGCCTCGGTGCTGATCGCACGACCTATTTGGTTTAGCTGGTGGATCCCTGTACTGCTGTTCTTTAGTGCAATGCAAGCGGTTCCTGCGTTAATTAGCTTGGGGGCTCGTCGTGAACCTCAATATCAGCAGCGCTTAGCACGTCTTCAGGCAATTAGCTTGCTTCTGTTAGCTGTCTGCTTTGCATTGTGGTTATCGGGTGACACTGTTTCGGGTATTGCTGTTCGTCATCAACTAGAGGTCGCAAGCCCTGGCTGGTGGATGCTCATGGGGATATGCGCACTGTGGGTTGTGGCATTGGCAATGTCAATCATGACATTAAAGGCTACACGCTCAATGGTTTATATCACAGTAGCGGCATTAGTGGCGATGGGGCTAACGTGGAGCTTGCGCTGGGTTTTCCTAATGGAAGTTCAAGCGGTGCCAAAATATAACGTGTTAGTTAATCCATATCACTTCCCGATGGGAACGGACGGACTGTTAGCCCTACTTGGTACGTTTGGTTTGTGGATCGCTTTGATTATTATTATTCGTGAAGGTGTTCGTTGGTTTGCTAGGAGAGTGCAACATGGCTAAATTCTCAAGACGTCAGTGGCTCAAAGGTGGTTTAGTTGTCGGTGGTTTAGCACTATTTGGTGCAGGTTACCGTGATGTGGCTAAGCGTGCAGTTGATGGCCTCGCCAATGGCACTTCCGGTAAAGTCACATTAGATCGTATTCATGGCAACTCATTGCGCCCAGAGGGGCAAGCTAACGGTGGTTGGAGAGAGGATCCTAGCCAAGTTATTGCGATGACCCAATGTTTTGGATGCTGGACTCAATGTGGGATCCGTGCTCGTGTCGATATGGCAAAAAACGAAGTGCTACGTATTGCGGGGAATCCATATCACCCTCTGTCTCACGAAAAACATTTCCCGTATGGTATGCCACTGAAAACGGCGTTTAATAAAATGGGCGGCGAAAGTGGGTTAGAACATCGCTCCACGGCGTGTGCTCGCGGTGCAACCTTAATGGAAGGGTTAACTAGCCCATTGCGTATCCTAGAGCCGATGAAACGTGTTGGTAAACGTGGTGAAGGTAAATGGGAACGTATCAGTTTTGAACAATTAATCAAAGAAGTGGTTGAAGGGGGCGATTTATTTGGTGAGGGGCATGTTGATGGCTTACGGGCGATCCGTGACCTTGAAACGCCTCTCGATCCATCACAACCTAAATTAGGCCCCAAAGCCAACCAACTGCTGGTGACTAACGCGGGGGATGATGGTCGTGATGGTTTTATACGCCGCTTTGCCCAAAATGCTTTTGGTAGTAAAAACTTTGGTGCCCATGGCTCCTATTGTGGTCTGGCATACCGTGCTGGCTCTGGGGCACTAATGGATGATCTGGATAAAAATGCGCACGTCAAACCGGATTGGGATAATGTTCGTTTTGCGCTATTTATTGGAACATCGCCAGCACAGTCGGGTAACCCATTTAAACGCCAAGGTCGCCAACTGGCATCTGCACGTTTACGTGACAATTTTAACTATGTTGTGGTTGCCCCTGCATTGCCACTTACAACGACTTTGGCGAATGATCATGGGCATTGGGTTCCTGTGCAGCCGGGAACGGATGCGGCATTAGTCATGGGAATGATCCGTTGGATCATCGAAAATGAGCGTTACAATGCCGCATATTTGCGCGTACCAAGCGAAAAATCGATGAAAGCAGTTGGCGAAAAGAGCTGGACCAACTCTACTCATTTAGTGATCACTGATGACGAGCATCCATTAGCAGGGCAATTGTTGATCGCTTCACATCTTAATGGCCAGATGGCGGAAGATGATGACAGCAAAAAAGCATATTTGGTTCAGGATGCGTCAGGTGAGCTAAAACCCGCAGATGATGTGACGCAGGCAGAGCTGTTTGTCACGCGTCAGGTGACATTGCACGATGGTAGCGAAGTCACGGTTAAATCTAGTTTCCAATGTTTGAAAGAAGCGGCTGAGCGCATGACGTTGGAAGAGTATAGCGAACGCTGCCAAGTTCCAGTTAAAACCATTGAGTCACTGGGGCGTGCATTAACCTCTTATGATCGTAAAGCTGCGGTGATCTCGCATGGCGGTATGATGGGGGGTAATGGATTCTATACCGCGTGGTCGGTCATTATGCTGAATGCGCTTATTGGTAACCTGAATTTGAAAGGTGGGGTATCAGTAGGTGGTGGTAAATTCAACGGTGAAAGCGATGGTCCTCGTTACAAGATAACGAGCTACGCTGGCAAAGTGAAACCAAAAGGTGTTGTGTTATCCCGTAGTAACGAATCCTATGAAAAATCAGATGAATTCAAGGCTCGCGTTGCTGCTGGTGAAAATCCTTATCCTGCAAAAGCACCATGGTATCCGTTTGCTAAAGGTCAGTTAACTGAACAATTAGCGTCAGCGTTGATGGGTTATCCGTATCCACTTAAGGCATGGATCACCAACATGACTAACCCAGTTTACGGTATTGCAGGCATTCGTCAGGTGATGGAAGAAAAGCTGAAAGACCCAAAACATCTTCCACTTATCATTGGTATTGACGCCTTTATGAATGAGACAACAGCGCTGGCGGATTATATTGTGCCGGATACCCATAACTTTGAAAGTTGGGGCTTTAGTGGGGCTTGGTCGGGGGTTCAAGTGAAAGCCAGTACTGCTCGCTGGCCAATTGTTGGAGCACGTACCGCGAAAACGGCCGACGGTCAGCCTATTTCAATGGAAGCATTTTGTATCGCAGTGGCGAAAGCGCTCGACCTTCCTGGGTTTGGTGACAACGTGATTGAAGATATGGATGGAAATAAATATCCACTTAATTGTGCTGAAGATTATTACCTACGTGTCGCTGCAAATATGGCATGGTTAGGTGAAAAACCAGTGCCAGAAGCAGCAAATGAAGACATCCAAATCAGTGGTGTGGAACGGATTTTGCCTGCAATGGAAAAAACACTCAAACCGGAAGAGATCCGTCGTGTTGCCTATATCTATACTCGCGGTGGTCGTTTTGCGCCTTATGAAAAAGCGTGGGATGGTGATGCAACAGGGCCTCAGTGGAAGAAAGGGTTGCAGATTTGGAACCCAACGGTGGCGGTGAACCGTCATGCGATTACGGGGGAGCGCTATAGTGGTTGTCCAACTTACTATCCGCCTCGTTTAGCGAATGGGGAAGATGTGAATAAGGTTTTCCCACCAACAGAATGGCCGTTAAAGCTTATGTCATTTAAATCCCATGTCATGAGTAGCTCAACGACAATGATTGAACGTTTACGCCATGTGAAACCTACCAATCTTGTGGCTATTCACCCTGATGATGCCCAAAAAATGGGGGTTAAGCATGGAGATTGGGTCAAGATAACTACGCCAGGTGGTCATGTTGAAGCACAAATCAGTGTGTTAGACGGTGTTATGCCAGGGGTTTTAGCCATCGAACATGGTTATGGTCATAAAGAAATGGGGGCTAAACAGCATTACCTTGATGGTGAGCCAATGCCAATGAACGCTGCGAATGGTTCAGGCATTAACCTAAATGATTTAGGTTTTGCCGACCCGACGCGTGAAGTGGCGAATACTTGGTTAGATTGGGTATCCGGTGCCTCAGTGAGACAAGGCTTACCGGCTCGAATTGAATTAATCGGTTAAAAGTAATAACAGACCAGCGCACTTTGCGTTGGTCACCATAAGTTTAGACAGTTGACATTGCGCTTTACGATGTGGCTACCTCATCGTAACTTCGGCAGATGCCTAGGAGGGGGAGCCCTCCTTTTTTTCGTCTTTTGATCAGCGTATTCGTGGCGATAGCAAAGGTGACGCTGTTTCAGTGAGCATCAAACTTTGATACATCAAGACACCTAACAGAATAAAAATTAACCCTGTACACAAATAAAGGAGCGCGCGCCAGTAAGGCGAAAAAGAGATCCCCTGAGTTTTGGTCAGCCGCATTGCGTGATGACGCATAAAATAGACAAACAAAGCAATAAGGCTGATGGTGAATGCGGTTCCCATTGCCATGGCTAGTGCAGCGAAGATCCCCCACGTATACACCCCAATCACATAAGAAAAAAGCAATACCAATAATGCACCGGAGCAAGGTCGCAGCCCCATAGATAGCACCAAAATGGCTTGGGTGCGTAAAGAGGCTTGTAACTGCTGACTTGAGACAACATGTTGGTGACCACACTGGCAAAGAGGAGCCATTTTAGGCGGTGTCTTGATAGCGGATATTGAGGTTGAATTTAACGGCAAAAGGCGCTGGATATGTAAGACTGATGCTGTCCGTTTATTTCTGGCTTTTCGCCATTGATGAAATGCTTTGTAGCAACATAAGGCACCCAGCAAAACAACGAAACCATAACTGAGTTTTTCGCTGTATAAGCTAACCATATTCAAGTGGCGAGTAGAGAGCTGGAAAACCACTAATACAGCTGAAACTAACACAATCGCCACGGCACCTTGTAATAAAGAAGCGAGTAGACTAAGGATAACACTTTGTTTTAAACGTGTTGGGTGGGTGGCGATATAGGTGCTAATGATCAGCTTACCATGACCTGGGCCTAGTGCATGAAGGAGCCCATATAAAAAGCTGACAGCGACTAGCAAGCTACCTGCTTGTAATGGGTCGTGCTGAGTCGATTGCAGTAATTCCGAGAGTAAAAGATTGAGCTGGCGCTGCCAAGCAACACTGGTTTGTAACCAAACTGACCAATTTTGGTAGAGATAAGCGCCGGCGGCGCAGAGAGCGATGAAAACTACGCCAACGATGATTAAGTTTAGGTGCTTGGGCTTATTATGTTGAATTACTGGCATGCAATCTTCACCTTTTGAGCAAATTGCAGCCCTAATGTGGTGTCATCTTCAGGTGTTTGATTGATATCGAGCGAGTAGGCATAAAAGCGTAACTCATCAGTGACATTAGGCTCGTTGAGCGTCACTTTACATTGGGAGTCTAGCGTGTTAGATAGAATAACCGCCTGTTGATTGGGATAGGTCATGCTGACAAAAAATGTCGGGTCATAAGTCATAAACTCGATATCCAATCCTTTTATCGGCACGGGTTGTTTTAATCGCGCAGTAAATGAAAAAATAAGCTGTAGCCCTTCACGTTGTAAGCGGTAATGGCTTGGTATCGCTTGAAAAGCTATTTTTTTACCTTGTGAATAAAAGTCGGTGAAATAGTCCTGAGCAAGAATATTTGCCATTAATGTTGCCGCTTGCGTTTTCCATTGAATGTCATCTTCTTGGCTATTTTTTAACTCATAAGCAATATCCGCAGAGGTCATTGGATCCATCTTCCACGTGAATGTCAGGCCGATAACTTGCTGTTGGTTGATTTCGGGTATGACCTGCATATCGATAAAGCTATGGGGGTGAGCAAAACTCTTGAAAGAAAAGACTAAACACAAACTGAGGAATAACACATTGAATTTCATAAGCGGTACATTTCAACGAGTAAGTCAAATAGGCGAAAAATGTTATAACATAACTTAATTTCAATGTGAAATAAATTTATGGTGCAACTTACTATCGAGAGGGCATTGTAATATTCAATATAAAACCTTTTAACATTCAGGGTTTTTTATTCACAAAATAACAGCGATAATAGTCATAATGGCTAGTGTGGGCACTATGTGGACACTGGTACATTTTATTAAATTAATCTCAATGAGTTATAAGGGTTTAAAGAACACCATGCCAGTGTTACATAATCAAATTTCAAATAAAATTCTTAAAGAGCGTATGTTGGCGGAGACTGAGCCACGTACCACGATTTCGTTTTATAAATATTTCAACATCCACGACCCAGTAGAATTTCGCAACGAGTGGTATGTGAAGTTCAAAGCACTTAATGTGTTTGGTCGTGTGTATATCGCTAAAGAAGGTATCAACGCTCA
Organism: Providencia sp. PROV122; assembly: GCF_028482365.1. Lineage (NCBI taxonomy): Bacteria > Pseudomonadati > Pseudomonadota > Gammaproteobacteria > Enterobacterales > Morganellaceae > Providencia > Providencia sp. PROV122. Next base: position 68,061 of record NZ_JAMPQI010000007.1, read on the forward strand.
AATCAGCGTGCCATCATCAAATGTCGAAGCGTTGCGCGAACTGATTTATAGCACTAGCCCTGAACTGAATAATTTACGTCTTAACATCGCTATTGATGATGATGGTAAATCTTTCTGGGTCTTACGCATGAAAGTCCGTGATCGTGTGGTTGCGGATGGGATTACTGACGATTCATTTGATGCCTCAAAGACAGGGCAATATCTTAAAGCACATGAAGTGAATGAGATGATTGATGACCCGAATACCGTATTTGTAGATATGCGTAACCACTATGAATACGAGGTTGGTCATTTTGAAAATGCGATTGAAGTGCCTTCTGATACTTTCAGAGATCAGCTGCCAATGGCTGTAGATATGCTACAGGAACAAAAAGATAAAAATATAGTCATGTATTGTACAGGTGGGATCCGCTGCGAAAAAGCGAGTGCTTACATGCTGCATAATGGCTTTAAGAACGTATACCACGTTGAAGGCGGTATTATTGAATATGCGCGTAAAGCCAAAGAGCAAGGTTTACCGTTACGTTTTAAAGGGAAAAACTTTGTGTTTGATAACCGCATGGGGGAGCGCATTACTGATGAAGTATTGGCTCACTGCCATCAATGTGGTGAACCTTGTGACACGCATACGAACTGCCGTAATGATGGCTGCCATTTATTATTTATTCAGTGCCCTTCATGTGCAGAAAAATATGAAGGCTGCTGTAGTGTTGCCTGTACTGAGGAGATGAAACTGCCAGAAGAAGTGCAACGTGCACGTCGAGCAGGGCGTGAAGTCAGCAATAAAATATTTAATAAATCACGTCATCGCTTAAGTGATGGCCTATTAAATAACGATAATTAGTCACTCATAAAAAAAGCCCGATTAAGGGCTTTTTTTAATAGAGATATTTAAAAATATTATAAATAAAAAATAGCTCAATACGGTTTTTAACATAGACTTTGGTGACAATATGTCTTTTTTGTGAATAAACGGTGCTATTACTGATCCCCAGTTTTTTTGAAATAATATGATTCGGTGTTTCATTCATCCAACTATTAATAATGCATTGTTCTTTTAGTGTAAATATTGATGAGTTTGAATTATTAGTTAGCCTTATTGTTTTTTCTATTTGTTCCACATCATTGATCACTTTATCTAACGTAGGGATAATGATTTTCTTAGACATAATAAAATAATTATCTTTAAGTAATAGTGGCTTATCAGATATTGGATAAGGGGCATTAATGTAGATATAGAATCTAATCTCATTTGATGTGCTTAATAGCTTTTTTAAAGTTAAACAGTAATTGGAATGGTGACAATAATAAGTTAAATTCACGAGTATGATATTGGGTTTACTATTGTTAATACAATGAATAGCTTCATCAATACATCCTACACTAATAAACTCAAGTTTTTTATTTGAAGATAAGTATTCAGTAATACCAATTCGAGTATAATAACATTCATCAATAATGAGTATTCTCATAAGGAACATCCTTGTTCGAAAGAGGATTACAATAAATTGGAATGGATATTAAAGTCAATAAACTAGTGATAAAAAATAATTAATTTAGTTTGTTTTTGCAATTAATATAAAAATAACTATTATTATTTTTATATTATGAATATTAATTATTAGAAGTATAAAAATTTAATATACTAAAAAGATATGAATTATTGATGGTGTTAATGGATATTTGGTTATTACCAAATATCCATTATTTTCACTAGTGCGTTTTAAAGTCAGGCTCTACATAATCACCGGACTCTATTTTATCAATACCGGCTTGTAGAATATCAATAAGTTGTCTGGCTACATCGGTTGTTAACCACATTGTTTTATCAACAATGGCGTTCTCACTGTTTTCACTTTTTTCTGGGAGATAATGCAAACGCAACATCATTGCATCATAGGCATCAACAGTACTGATGTCCCAGCCAACAACAGGGTGAGTCTGAATCACTTCATTTTTTCTATTCATAAACACCTCCTAATCATACTGCGTGATAAATATATATCGATAACTGACTAAGAGCGAAAAACTCATAACGAGTATCAATCAGTATAAGGGGATTTTGCCAATTGAAAAGAAAAATACGCTTTTTTTTGCATCCAAATGACAGATTATGCAAAAAAGTGACAAAAAAGGGAAAAGGACTAACGGGAAGTGATGAGCTTCCCGTCGATATGACTAGTCAACAACGCGTACAGACCAGCGAGCATCCTCACCTGCAAGGAAAGGGATCAGTGCATCATGGCCGCACTCAATGGATGAGGTGGTTATATTTTCTTCTTTAGTTAACTGAATAAAGCCATCATTAACAGGTAAATTATAGAACTTAGGACCATTTAATGAGCAGAAGGCTTCAAAATGAGCAAGTGCGCCGAGTTCTTCAAAAACTGTTGCATAAGCTGCAAGTGCTGTTGGAGCATTAAAAACCCCAGCGCAGCCACAGGAGGACTCTTTACGATGTTGAACATGAGGTGCTGTATCCGTTCCTAAGAAGAAACGATCACTGCCTGAAGCAACGGCTGCACGCAATGCTTCTTGGTGAACATTGCGTTTTAGAATAGGCAGGCAGTACAAATGTGGGCGCACACCGCCAACTAACATGTGATTGCGATTAAACATTAAATGTTGTGGTGTTAATGTAGCTGCTAGATAGTCATCGCCCCCTAGTACATATTGGGCAGCTTCTTTAGTGGTGATGTGCTCAAAAACCACCTTTAATTTAGGGAATGTTTTTCTAAGAGGTTCCATGACTTGCTCAATAAAACGAGCTTCGCGATCAAAGATATCAATCTCACTGGATGTGACTTCCCCATGGATCAATAATGGCATTCCTGCTTGCTCCATTGCCTCAAGTACAGAGTAGATATTTTTTATATCAGAGACTCCGTGGCTTGAATTGGTTGTTGCATTGGCAGGGTACAGTTTACAAGCAGTAAATACCCCTTCATGAAAGCCGCGTATTAGTTCATCAGCATTCGTGGTGTCAGTTAAATAACACGTCATTAAGGGCGTAAAGCGATCACCTTCAGGAACTGCTTGAATAATACGTTCACGATATGCTTTAGCCATCTCTATTGTCGTGACAGGGGGAACGAGATTTGGCATGACAATGGCGCGACCGAAGAATTGACTGGTATAAGGCACAACAGTTTTTAGCATATCACCATCGCGAAAATGAACATGCCAATCATCTGGGCGGCGGATCGTTAAAGTTGTTGCAGTTGTCATGAAACCGGCTCCGTAAAGGGTAAATAGAGTAATGAGCGAAATGCTCAAGCCGGAGCAGAATGATAAAACGAAAACGATAAAATAGCTATGTTAATTCACAATTATCTTGAAAAAGAATGGTTTTATGATAGGACAGAACAAATATAAATTTAAGATAAGGTTGGGTGAATTAAGATGAATTAAATAAGAAGAGATTGGCTCCTCCAGCTGGACTCGAACCAGCGACATACGGATTAACAGTCCGCCGTTCTACCGACTGAACTATGGAGGAACGCCTTAAAGCGAGAGGAATATTAGCGTTACTGATTCTAAAAGTCAAAGAAGAAACAGCAATAAAAGTTCGATTGCTTGTTATGTGATCGAATTGCTGTAACTTTCATCGAATAAGGGATCTGACAGGTGTTAAAAATAAACTGATCGCTATAATTGTGGTATTTGCGATGAATGGTCATTGCTATTTTTGTGGCTTGGTTTGCATATTTTAGTATGGATAACTGATTTAATAATAGTAGGCACGTTATCTTAACGTACGATAAAACTAAAAATGGAATAGAACAAGGAGGAGCATGTGCCAAAGGATACTACGGTCATTGAGGTACAGTTTGACCGATATGATATTCAACAAATTTGTGGTGATGACATTATAAGGATCATAGCATCAAATAAGGTTTTATATTGTTATAGCTCTCAATTTCCCCAAATACTTCCCAAATTAGACAGTATCAAAAAAAATGAAAAATTAAAGGTTTGTGTTAGTCAACTCGATAGTGGTGATTATTGGTTATATTGGTTAATCGCTGAAAATGGATGTGAATTGACGACTGATTACGAGCGAGGAGAGGGAGATTTTGTATTTATCTTTAATTTTTTTGTGCTAATTATCATGGCGATCCTGATAATGATTATAAAAGCAGATATATTCCTATCAGGAATAGCATTTATTCTGATGGCAATTGTTTACATAGGTTTGATTTATGGGGTAAAAGGATTGTGGATAATGTTATGTTCTCCTTTTAATTCGGCGATTCTAAATTTACAAAAAGAAAAGGGACAAAGTGAAACTGGAATATTCAATAAAAAAGCCTATTTCTATATGTTTTTTCTGTTAAGAAAGATAATTAATAAATTGAGTTTCACTGAGCATTATTATATAGAAAGTAATCCTGATATAAATATTAATCGTATAAAAAAATTAGGTTTGCATGTTAGTCATTTTGAAGTTGAGGAAAAGGAAACTACTAATAAGAATGTACATATAAGTAACTATGTTGCTGATAAAAGGGTAGAAATTGATGTATCCAATAATTACCATTATATTCACAGTAAGGGCAATATTTACTATTGTGGTACTCATGAACGAAGAAAGGAAAATAGTATCTTTATGAGGAGCCAAGCGCCATTTATTGTTGCAAAAGGGGATGATGTTGAGATTATCCATGATGAGAAAAAAGCGGTGATTGGTCTCATTAATAATACGAGTCAATCAGCTTACCTATTTACTTCAATATATTTTTTTTCTTCAAAAGATATAGCGTAATGTTTTCATTAAAATTCGCCATTCTCTTTGGTTTCACTATGACATTCTCACTAATGCCTTTTTCTTTTTCCCTTGCTCCTGAACTTATAGCTAATCTACATATTCTGCTGTTATTCTTAGGGCTCAACTTGGCACTTTTTGTGCTCTATTTTTTACTAAGAATGGTTTATGTGAAATATGCTAACAATGACCGTTATGAAATCACTCAGCAATATTTACAAAATCGAGTGTTAGAAATGAATAAAAAGCACTTGACCATTATTGATTTCTTAGATCTCTCATAACGTTTTAGGCAAACCATAGAGAAGGGAAATAAAGAGTTATTAGCTAACGAACGCGATTTATTCAAATAATGTTAGAACAAGTCTGCATAACGAAAAAGCCCGCTAAAAAGCGGGCTTTCAAAATTTGGCTCCTCCAGCTGGACTTGAACCAGCGACATACGGATTAACAGTCCGCCGTTCTACCGACTGAACTATGGAGGAATTGCTGTGTTCCTGAGAACGAGGCGCATATTACCCATCCTGTTCATGCTTGTAAAGTATAAATATGAAAAAAAATGCCAAGTGATTGCTAAGTGAGCAATGCGGTGGTTATGTCGGCGAAAAACATTACCTATAGATATCATACCTAAGAACGATAGTCATAAAGTAAAACTATATTTAACGTTAATGATACAATAAATTAACAATATGGTGATGTGATGAAAAAAACACTGCTAGCAATTGCATTAAGTTCCGTGATGTCGGGTGTGGCATTGGGGGAAGTCGATGATAGGCCTAATGTTCTGATCATCATTGCCGACGATATGGGGTATTCGGACATTAGCCCTTTTGGAGGGGAAATCCCAACACCAAATTTGCAAAAAATGGCTGAGCAAGGTGTCAGGATGAGCCAGTATTACACTTCGCCGATGTCTGCTCCTGCACGCTCAATGTTAATGACTGGAGCCACAAACCAACAAGCGGGAATGGGAGGGATGTGGTGGTATGAAAATACGGTCGGCAAGCCAGGTTATGAATTACGCTTAACGGATAGAGTGGTAACCATGGCTGAACGCTTCCAAGATGCGGGTTATAACACGTTGATGTCAGGCAAATGGCATTTAGGTTATACCAAAGGTGCGAGGCCAACAGACCGAGGTTTTAATCAAGCATTTGCTTTTATGGGAGGAGGAACCAGTCATTTTGATGATGCTAAACCGCTTGGAACGGTTGAAAGTTTCCATACGTATTATACGTTAAATGGCGAGAAAGTTTCGTTGCCGAGCGATTTTTATTCAAGTAAAAACTATGCGCAGCAATTGGAACAGTGGATTAAACAGACTCCGAGTGATCAACCAATATTTGCTTACCTCGCTTTCACCGCACCTCATGATCCTATCCAAGCGCCTGATGACTGGATCCGTAAATTTGACGGAAAATATGACGAAGGATTTGGCAAAATTTATCGGCAAAGAATAAATCGCTTGAAAGAATTAGGGATTATTAACGATAAAACACCGATGCCGAAATTAAATTTGGATAAGGAATGGGAACAATTAACCCCTGAAGAAAAGCGCTATGCAGCTAAAACGATGCAAGTATATGCTGCAATGATTGCCTATATGGACGATCAGATTGGTGGCGTTATTAATACGCTAAAAGAGACGGGGAGAGATAAAAATACGATTATTATTTTTGCGACAGATAATGGTGCAAACCCTGCATCCGGTTTTTATTATGAGTCAGACCCTGAATATTGGAAACAGTTTGATAATAGCTATGAAAATCTTGGGCGTAAGAATTCGTTTGTCTCTGTGGGGCCTCAATGGGCGAATGTCAGTAATGCACCTTATGCCAATTACCATAAAACGACCAGTGCTCAAGGGGGGATCAATACCGATTTAATTATCACTGGGCCGGGTATTGGTAAGGCGGGGAGTATAGATAAAACACCGATGGCGGTTTACGATATTGCCCCAACGCTATATGAATTTGCTGGTATTGATGCTAATAAGCAGATCAAAAATATCCATCCATTACCGATGTTAGGTACGAGCTTTAAATCCCATTTCCTTGGCAAATCGACTGTTAATCCACGGCAGCTATTTGGTGTCGAATTACATAATCAAGCGGCGTTAGTCGAAGGCGATTGGAAATTAAGGCGTTTAGTGAAAGCCTCTCCAAAAGCAGAAATGGCTCCTTGGCAACTTTTCAATTTAAAAGAAGATCCACTTGAAACCCGTGATTTAGCGGCAAAACACCCTGAAATTGTGCAAAAGCTGCAAAAGAAATACGAACAATTTGCCAAGACCGGCATGATTATTGAAGCGAAAGGAGAGGCTATCGATTACATCGGTGTCGATGAGTCTACAGGGAACTATATCGGCATAGATCCGAAGACAAATAAGCGTATTGAGCCTGCAAAGGTGAAATGATGGGAGGTTAATATGAAAATTTCTTTTTATGATCCTCCCAGATTGCAGGGGAAATCATTAAAATCAGCAATTCCTTTTCATATTTTATTAAAGCCTGTTGGTTCGGGATGTAATTTAAAGTGTGATTATTGTTATTACCCCCAGCATAATGAGCAGAAAGCGGCGCCAATGCTCAAAGCCATGTTGGAGCCATTTATTAAAAATTATATAGCTGCCCAGCCGGCTTACACCAAAGAGATCAATTTTGTCTGGCAAGGTGGAGAGCCATTATTAGCGGGGTTAGATTTTTATAAGCGCGCGATTGCGTTACAGCAAAAATATGCGCCTCACGGAGTGCGTATTATTAACACGTTGCAAACGAATGCGACGTTATTAACGCCTTCTTGGTGCCGTTTTTTGAAACAACATGATTTTGTTATTGGCGTGAGCCTTGATGGCCCCGAATCTATCCATGATCAATACCGTCATGATAGAAGGGGAAATAGTGGCAGCTATGCCTCCGTAATAAAAGGGATCGCACTACTGCAACAGTTTGACATTGAATTCAATATATTGACGGTGGTACACGATGGTGTCGCTCATTTAGGCAAAGAGATTTACCTTCATTTTGTACAACTTGGTATTCGCTATATTCAATTTCAACCCCTTATGCTGGAGGGGGATGCTATCCATCAAGGATTCACGCTCAGTGCGAATAATTGGGGGCTATTTTTAAGCTCAGTGTATCAACAGTGGCAAGCGTCAGGGCATATCGGGCGTGTTTTTGTGATGAACATTGAACAGGTATATAGCCAATACTTTACTCAGGTGAGCAGTACTTGTGTTCATTCAGAACGCTGTGGCACGAATATGATGATGGAAACTCAAGGCGAGATTTACGCTTGCGATCATCAAGCAAATCAAAGTCACTATCTTGGTCAATTTAATGGGCAGCAAGGATTTAGTGATTTTGTTGAGGCATCTATCTCGTTGCCTTTTGGGCAAAATAAGAGTCGACGCAAAGAGTGCCAACAATGCTCGGTTAAAATGGTTTGCCAAGGCGGTTGCCCGGCTCATTTGAATCAATTTGGACGTAACCAATTGTGCGAAGGCTACTTTGCCTTTTTTAGTTTGGTGCTAGCGCCGATAAGGCAATATCAGCGAAATGCGCAGGGGGTTCAGCATTGGCGTAATGCATTCTTAAAAAATGCGGTTGCTTAAATAGCAAAAGCCCGCTATAAAGCGGGCTTTCAAAATTTGGCTCCTCCAGCTGGACTTGAACCAGCGACATACGGATTAACAGTCCGCCGTTCTACCGACTGAACTATGGAGGAATTGTTGTGTTCCTGAGAACGAGGCGAATATTAACGGTATCGCCTCAGACTGTCAACGATAAAAACACAAAAATAATCTGTTTGATTACTGACTGTGCATTATGGTTGATTTTCATACTAGCTTATTGATATTGCGCTTTATTCTGAGTCATTAAAGGGGCCTTTGCCTGTGATGGGATCTCAGGATAGGCAATATGATAAATATCATAAAATGAAAGCATCCCTTTAAGTTCTAGCAAACGGGTTATTTCTTGCTTAATTGCATGATTGACTTCATTTGAATCAAGTATCTTTTGAATTGATGCATCAGAAACTTGCTCGGTAACAAACCACTCGCCATTATAACAAACACGCAGGTCGAGCACGCCAATATCTTCAAAACGGTAAACAGGTTTAATATCAAATAATAAGACAGCCGCTAAAATAACAAATAGTGCGGTAAAACCTAGCATCCAATACAGACCAAAATAAGGGGCATATAAAACCAAAATTGCTAATGGAATATAGGCCGCGACCATACCGATACACAGGTAAGGATGATTTGCGATGAATTGACTGTTGAAGTAAGGTTTGCCATCGCGTTTTTCTTTTTTATTGATGGTGTCTAAATCTTCAATAAGTATTTTTTTGATGATATCCATAATGTGATAGCTCTCTGTAAAGGCATCTATACCTTGAAGAGTATCATGCGTAAGTTGAATTGTTATATATCAGTTGTAAAAAATTTTGAGTGTAATTGTCACTGTATAAGAATAATCTCACTGACAAATGGGATATTTGTTCAATAAATCTTTTAATCTATCAACAAAATGCGAAAAAATTTGTTCGGTTAACCGCGTGAAAAGTGACGTAACTTAAAAAACAGCATTTTTTTAGGGGTAATCTATATAAAATAGTTGCTATTATCCTTAACTCATGAGTTAATGAGTCTCGGCCTGTTTAGCAGTCCTATTTGATGTACGATTACTGAGTTTGTGTTCTAAAGAAGAAAGTTATCCCAGATAGCCTTTGACCGTGACGCTTCATCTTGGTTTTTTCCTGATTAAATAGTTGACTCTGGCCCATATATGCCGAAAAGGCAAGTTTTTTTGATGTTATATAGGAAAAGTCAAATGTCCGACAAAATGAAAGGTCAAGTTAAGTGGTTCAACGAGTCTAAAGGCTTCGGTTTCATCACTCCTGCTGATGGTAGCAAAGACGTTTTCGTTCACTTCTCTGCCATTCAGGGCGCTGGTTTCAAAACTCTGGCAGAAGGCCAGCAAGTTGAATTCACCATTGAAAATGGTGCGAAAGGCCCAGCAGCTGCTAACGTAACTGCAATCTAAGCTTAATTGCTTAACTGATTTTCTAAAGCCCGTCATTTTTAATGACGGGCTTTTTCATACCCGCTAAACTAGGCTTCAGAGGATTTTTTTTACTGGAGACCGCCATCAATGAAAATTCATGATCGTGTTTATGTTAAAACAGACGGACAGAGTCGTCGTGAAGGGAAGATATTGTTAATTGAGCCTTTTAATGAAGGTACAATGTATTTAGTTTCCTTGCCAGAGTACCCGGGCGGTATTTGGTTTTTTAACGAAAAAGAGGGTGGTGAAGGCGTATTTGTCAGCCCTATTGAAAGTTAAATTTGTTAAATATTTTTTTAAAGCTTTACTTCATAAATGACGCAATCTATACTTCTTGCAAATTTTCTTAGGAGATAATTACTTGGACAGTCAGAGTTGTAACACAAACACTAAATTTATTGGCAAGTAATTAATTACCTTTCTATTTAACTGCTTGCCACCATGGCGGGCAGTATCGAGCGTAAATGCATGCGATACTCCTTAATATAAAGTGATGAGCTATCAATAGCTTATTGTTATTTTGTGAGTAAAAATCATGAAGCTCTATTTCTATTCATTATTTCCTCCGGGTATATGCCTATAACGTCTGAATAATTATTTTATTATTCACTTTAAGGCTATATGGAATTTATTTTCCATATTTTCATCTACCCAAAATAATTTGAGATGCAGTGAAGCAGCAAGAGAATACATTGCCAGAGGTATAGCTAATGATGCCTCTGCGGTGAATAAATATTGTTAAAAACACTGCGGCTTGAAATATGACTGATATATCCAAATTATTTTTGGAGGAACAATCATGTTATTTACTCCTGATATTTTCAATTTAGTTTCTGCAATGTGCCTAGGAGCATTAATCGGCGCTGAGCGTCAATGGCGTCAACGTATGGCAGGGCTACGCACTAATGCCTTAGTTGCAACTGGGGCGGCTGTATTTATTTTAAGCTCAGTGACAACTTCACCTGATAGCCCCGGACGAATTGCGGCACAAGTCGTGTCAGGGATCGGTTTTCTTGGCGCTGGTGTCATTATGCGTGAAGGAATGAATATCCGTGGTTTGAATACGGCGGCAACCCTTTGGTGCTCAGCGGGGATTGGTGTGTTATGTGGACTTGGCCAATATTCTTTAGCGACCATGGCAACCATGCTTATCTTGTGCGCCAATATCTTACTGCGAGAGGCAGCACAACGTATTAACAAACAGCCACAGCAGCAGGCGATTGATATAGCGCAGCGCTATAAGATCCGCGTGATGTGCCATCAAGAAGACGAAATCTTAGTGAGAACTTTAATTTTACAGGCCATCAATGGGTTAAATATTCGTCTACAGTCATTAAGCAGTGCCGATACATTGAAACCTGAACAGTTAGAGGTGCTCGCGGAGTTTTTAGCGACGCCAGCGGAACAGAAAGAAATTGAAGCGCTAGTGTGTCGGATCAGTCTTGAACAGAGTGTTAGCGCAATCAATTGGAAAGTCGCATCAGAGCTGCCAGCCTGAATGCCAGATCATCATTAACAAAAGGAGCCGCAATGGACGATCACCCTCCGTCATGGAGCCAATACAGGAGCTATCTAACTATGAATAAATAATTTATTTTCAGTTAGATAGCGTTTTAAGCCGCACGCAAAGTGCCTAGTAGAGATAAACGTTATGACTGAAATCAGGCATCAACACAGAACTGGCAAAAATGCCAAAGTGACTGGACGCCAAAAATTTATTGTTGGCGAACAAGCAAACAAAACAGTAGAGCAAGTGCTGAATGCGTATCAAACTCATTTACTTGGTTTATCCGAGAATGAAGCACTCGACCGATTAGTCTCTGTGGGGGAAAATGAAGTCGCTCATGAAAAGGCCCCTCCAGCATGGAAACAGCTACTCTCTTCATTTAAGAACCCCTTTATTTTTGTTTTAATGACGTTGGCTGTAGTGAGTTTTTTCACCGATTACCTGATCCCAGAACGACACGGTGAAGAGACTGATTTAACGGGCGTGATTATTATTGTCACGATGGTTTTGCTAAGCGGATTATTGCGATTTTGGCAGGAGTATCGAACTAATAAGGCCGCGGAGGCGTTAAAGTCACTTGTTCGTACGACAGCAACCGTATTTCGTCGTGATAACCAAACAGGGCGCTCAGTCCGTAAAGAAATTCCAATAAAGTGTTTAGTGCCGGGAGATATTGTACTGTTATCGGCAGGGGATATGGTTCCAGCAGATCTCAAACTCGTTGAGTCTCGCGACCTCTTTATCAGTCAGGCCATATTAACAGGGGAATCAATTCCTGTAGAGAAATATGACACTTTGGGGGATGTTAGTGCTAAAAGTCTTGAAACGGTTTCACCAACGGAAAATGAATTATTGGAGATTTCCAATATTTGTTTAATGGGAACCAATGTTACCAGTGGGGCAGCAAGAGGTATTGTGGTTGCCACAGGGGCAAAAACTTACCTTGGCTCATTAGCAAAATCAATCGTAGGAACCCGTGCACAAACTGCATTTGATCGTGGAGTCAGTAGTGTGAGTTGGTTACTTATTCGCTTTATGTTGGTGATGGTTCCGATTGTTTTGTTGATTAACGGTTTTACAAAAGGCGATTGGTTTGAAGCGACACTATTCTCTCTTGCTGTTGCAGTCGGCCTCACACCTGAAATGCTGCCTATGATTGTTAGCTCTAATTTAGCCAAGGGGGCGATCGCCATGTCTAAACACAAGGTGATTGTTAAAAGGCTTAATGCGATTCAAAATTTTGGGGCAATGGATGTCCTTTGTACAGATAAAACAGGCACGTTAACGCAAGATAAGATCATATTAGAGCATTATTTAGATAGTGCAGGGCAGAAAGATAACCAAATCCTTCAGCTCGCGTGGTTAAATAGTTTTAATCAAAGCGGCACGAAAAATATGATGGATCAGGCAATTATTCGCCGAGGAAGAGGGAAACAGGAGATTGAACAGTTACGTGCTTATCAAAAAATCGATGAGTTACCGTTTGATTTTATTCGTCGTAAACTTTCTGTCACGGTAAAAATAGCGGAAGGTGAGGCTCTGTTGATATGCAAAGGTGCGGCGGAAGAGATGCTAGCGGTATGCACAAGCTATCAGCAAAATGGTCAATCGCTCTTATTAGATTCACAAGCTAGGAAGCAAATCAGTGAGTTAGTGAGTGACTATAATCGTCAAGGTTTTCGCGTTTTATTACTTGCAACTCGTCACTTAAATGAAGATGAGGCTTGTTTACCTCTTTCAGCCCAAGCTGAGCAGCAGCTTGAATTACGTGGTATTTTGACATTCCTCGACCCTGCAAAAGAAAGTGCAATTTCAGCAATTGCCGCATTGCGAGACAATGGGGTAACCGTAAAAGTATTAACAGGTGACAATGCCATCATTACGGAAAAAATTTGCCGTGACGTTGGGATAAGTATTAGTGAAATTATGACTAGCCTTGAAGTCGAGGCAATGACCGATGAGGCGTTAAAACAAAAAGTAGAGCAGGTATCGGTATTCTGTAAATTAACACCTTTACAAAAATCCAAAATTTTAAAATTACTACAGGCGAATGGCCATACAGTAGGTTTTTTAGGTGATGGCATTAACGATGCGCCCGCACTTCGTGATGCGGATGTCGGAATTTCTGTTGATACAGGTAGCGATATTGCGAAAGAATCCGCTGATATTATTCTGCTAGAAAAGGATTTAATGGTTCTTGAGCAGGGCGTAATTAAAGGAAGGGAAACGTTCGGCAATATCATTAAATATTTGAATATGACTGCGAGTTCCAATTTTGGAAATGTCTTCTCAGTATTGATTGCAAGTGCATTTATTCCTTTTTTGCCGATGCTAGCCATCCACCTGTTAGTGCAAAATTTATTGTATGATATTTCCCAGTTGGCTTTACCTTGGGACAAAATGGATAAAGAGTTTTTAAAACGTCCCCGTAAATGGGATGCAAAAAACATTGGCCGTTTTATGGTTTGGATTGGGCCAACATCATCCATATTTGATATCACTACATTTGCACTGATGTGGTATGTATTTCAGGCCAATACGGTTGCTCATGAAGCATTATTCCAATCAGGCTGGTTTGTCGAGGGATTATTATCACAAACATTAGTCGTTCATATGTTACGGACTCAAAAGATCCCATTTATCCAAAGTACAGCAGCATTACCTGTATTATTAACCACCGGGTTTATTATGGTACTAGGTTTATATATTCCATTCTCGCCATTTGGTGAAATGATTGGATTACAGCCATTACCAATTGAATATTTCCCTTGGCTGGTGTTAACTCTAGTCAGTTATTGTATTGTCGCTCAGTTAATGAAACAGTTTTATATTAAACGGTTTGGTAATTGGCTGTAATATAAGGGGCATAATAAAGCAGTAAAGTGATATAAGATTACTTTACTGCTTTTATTTATCAAACAAAAATTAATGGTTGTTGCTTGGACTTCTCGATAACAATATTATTGATGAGGGTTGCCGTATCTTCTCTGATCTTGCTTAATGAGATATTCGGGTAATAGTGTGAGAAAATATAATCACTAATTGTGTTTAAACATAGTTCTTTAATTTGGCCTCTCACTAGGCTATTTCCGTCCGAGAACTCTTTTGCGAGAGTGTGTAGCTTGCTTTCTAGCTCTTTGACAGAGATAACGGCTCCCTTAATTGAGGGTTGAGCTAGCGTATCAAAGTCGACACCAAGGTATATGCCATGAGACTGCTCTATCTGTGAAAATATTTTGGCTTTATCCGCTTTAGTAATAATATTTTCTTTTTTATCGTTAACTTGGTTTTTTGTTAAAATTTGACTGTTTATTTTATCTATTTCTTTGTTAATAATTGAGCAAACATAGGTTTTTTGTTCTTGCAAGATAAATTCATCAACAATCTTTTCATAAATCTTCGATTTTTCTTTTTGATTAAAAAACGGAAGCTTCCCACGTGTCAAACTCGATAGGGTATCTTGGAAAGATGCTGAGATGGAATGATTCACGCTATCATGAATATGATTAATATCAAATTCTAATGTTTTCTTTAATTCAAAAGGGGTGTTTTTAATATAGTTTATTTTAGGTGCTATTTGAGGGGTAACTTTTAATTCATTATTATCTGACTCTACAGTGACAATAAACTTATCTTTACTGTTAATTTTTCTTAAAAAGGTATCACTTTCGTAGGCTTTAGTGGGTGTGGATGTTAGATAAAATTTCATATTTTCCCCTTTTGAATAATCTCTATTTAAAAGAACCTTAAATCTAATCATTACGTGGTTATTTAGATTACGATTAAAATGAATCTTAATAGGTTAGTTTCGTATTATCTAAAATAGCGTCTAATAGCCACACAATGACTGTTTTTTCCGTATAATTTATAGTAGGTAAATAGAGATGAAATTACTTTCAAAAAACAATAATACCTTTCGTGGATGTCATCGATTGGAAGATATGAAGAGATTCGCTATGAGTGATGGAGCCAAGGATTAATGGCTCCATATTTTCAAAGATATCTGATTATTGCAGACCTAATACAGATTTCATTTGTTTCAGTGCATCAATACCTTGTTGGCAAGCTTTATCTTGCTGATCTTTAGGTAATGCTGCAATTTGCTTTTTACCTTCTTCCAGCTGGCCTTTCATTGAGTCCAGTTGAGTTTTTGCTTGTGGATCTTCAGAAGCTTTAGCGATTAAACCATCCACTTCAGCAAAATATGCGTTACAAGTCTCAGTTGCACCTGCAACTACTTCTGCTTTTTTCTCTTCTTCAGAGCAAGCAGTGATAGTCAATGCCATTAAACCCATACCGCAAGCTAAAATTAACTTTTTCATAATCAACCTTAAAATTATTTGTTATTGAAGTAGCAAAATCGAGTATATAAGAGATTGCTGCAATATCAAACGTGACAAATCCTAAAAAATAACTCGACAAATCGTTTATAAGTTAATCAAAAATAAATATTTTTATCGTTATAAATTTACTATTTGGTTTTTTAGTCTAAATAATACGAGTTATTCATTAAATAAGGCTTGGAATAAGAACAATGAAAATGTGTTATTGAAAGTACGATATGTGTACCTGCTCCACTTGTTGGATATTGAGAGCCGTTAGAACAGTTGCCGCGAGTCGCTTGTTTTTCATTCAGATAATGCAAAGTGCCATTTCATCACTTACCAAGAAAGTTATCCACAGATTGAAGGGGGTTTTACCCACAGAAAATGTGGATGGCGTGACATTTTCTATGATGCTTTTTTCATCGTTCGATGAACTCACGATCCTTTTCTATGAGTAAGTACGTAGAGGAATATACTTACTGTATATCATTAAGTTACTGGTTTTCTGGAAGAACATTAAGTAAGTTCTATAAACCTAATAGACTTTTTTGCTATAAACTATAACTATTTTGCATATAATCAGAAAATAAATTCATATGTGTAATTGTCATATAAATGTAAAAAATAATTTACATCTTAGTGTTTATAGTAGCTTATGGACTATTTAAAAAATAAACAACTACGGCATAAATAGTTAAATTTTAGTTATGCTAAGTGATTTGCGTCACACTTTTGCTATTTTAGCGTCAATTTATCTATAGAACTGATTTTTAAATTAAATTTCCATTGAATGCACTGGTGAATATCAGTAAAGTTTCTGTCCTAGTGGTTGGTATGGTGAGCGTCTTATAAAATTTCATCGTGCTTTGATTTTATGCAAAGACAATAAAAGACTGGTTTAATAGGTTGACGCTAAATCAAATTCGTACCAAACTCTAGTCTTCGCAGAAATTCGCCAAAGAGCGATAGACGCGATAGAATGCATTTCACAGAGGGAAGTAGTGCATACGGTGTTTTTTTAGTATGAATGCTTACCTTAAGTGAAAGTAAATAGCTTGATATAGGTATATCTGTATCACTATGCAACATAGCGGATAATAATAATGCTATGGGCATAATCAGAATGTAACGTGACATGTCACGCTACAATTTTAATTTTAGACTTACACACAGGGCTTTATCATCATGTCTGCTTCTATTGTTAAGAAACGGCCTCTGAGTCGTTATATTAAAGACTTTAAACACAGCCAAACACATTGTGCACATTGTCATAAAACATTGGATCGTATCTCTCTCGTTTTTAACGATAGTATCTTGAATAAAGAAGCTATTGCTGAGATGACTGAGTTGGTCGATGAAAATACTTGGCTTGAGTTACAGGATAAATTTACTGCACTTTGTCGTTTCTGCAGCGAAATTTATTGCAATAGTAATACTGACTTCTTTGATATTATGTCATTTAAGCAGTATTTATTTTTACAGACTGAAATGAGCCATAGTACCGTTCGTGAATATGTTGTTCGTTTGCGCCGCCTAGATGAACTACTCTCATCATCAAACTTCTCAATGAAAGAGTTCACTACAAGCAAAATCCAAGAGCAATTAAGCGATAAAATGACTGAATCGGCTTTCAGTAATTATAATATTGCGCTCCGTAAATATGAGCAATATTTATACTGGGAATCAGAGAAAAATTAATCAATAGCATCAGAGCAAGTCAAGTGCTTGCTTAAAATGTTATAGTTAAAATATGTCAGGTGTCCATTTTGGGCACCTTTTTGCTTTTCCCTTTAAATAAGCCCACTTTTATTATTCAATTACCAATTACACTGCCAAATATTTATTAGTTTAATACTCCTGAATCAGAATATAGATATTATTTTGATCAATTAAGTCATATAAAGAATAAGCAATAATGACTATTGTTTATTGAGCATAATTCGCTCTTAATTAACCAATATCATAAAGCGCCAGTAATAATGGTAAGTGATTAAAGCGTGAATAGGGGCGTGTTATTGAGGGTAGGGAGTCTGATCAATTGAGGTATTCTGAAAACCAAAAAAACAGCCTGACCCCAATATTTTTTAGGCTCAGGCTGTGGTTAATTAGCCAATTGTCATTAAGCTTGCATTACCACCAGCAGCAGCGGTGTTGACGCTTAGTGAGCGCTCATGAACTAATCTTTCTAGCAGTAAGTTAGTTTCACCTCGTTCAAAGCCTTGAACAGAGATAATCGGGCCTTTACGTTTGGCAACCGTTTCACAGACGATTTTGAGTTGATCGCTGTCACCATGGTAAATAACCGCTTCAATATGTCCGTTATACTCTTGCCAATCTTTGGTGATTGAAACTGCGTTACGCACTTTTTCAGGTAGCGACTTATACAGTTTTTGGTGTATTTCGCTTTCTGGCCATAATGCTTGGCAGCCACTCGCAAGAACTCCCGCCAATTGCACTAAGCAGTCTTTCTCGTTATCACTGAGACATAAAATAGTGCCTCGAGGCGTTAAAGTATAAGTGTTTCTTTCCCCTGTAGGCCCAGGTAATAAACGCGAAGTCCCCGCCTGTGCATGACGTGCAAACTGCTCAAAGATAGCTGGTTCGATGCGATTTTCTTGCTTCTCCAACCATGACGAGAAGGCATCAAAAGGTTCGAGGAGTTGTGGTCTTGCGCTGGCATCCATTGCTAACTCATTGTCTTGTCTTTCGAGTGTACGTGATACCGCATTATCAGGGCGTTCACTTAACAACCGATAGAGATAAAGTGGGCCACCGGCTTTAGGTCCGGTACCAGAGAGGCCTTCACCACCAAATGGTTGAACGCCAACTACAGCACCTACCATATTGCGGTTGACATATAAGTTACCGACTTTTGCTTTCATAACGACTTGATTGATAGTCTCATCAATACGGGTATGAACACCAAGTGTTAACCCATATCCTGCCGCATTAATTTGTTCAATAAGATCGGTGAGTTGTTCGCGCTTGTAGCGCACCACATGTAATACAGGACCAAAAATTTCCTTTTTCAATTCGCCAACGTTGTCTAACTCAATCAGTGTTGGTTTAACATAAGTACCTTCGGACTGCTCACGTAGGTCATCAATATTGTCAAATACAGCTTGGAAGACCTCTTTACCTTTGCTACGCATTTGCTGGATATGCTGTTCAATATTCTCTTTAGCTTCATTATCGATAACCGGCCCGATATCCGTAGAAAGGTGCTCTGGATTGCCCATACGGCACTCTTCCATCGCACCTTTTAACATACGAATTGTGCGATCAGCGACATCTTCTTGGATACATAAAATACGTAGGGCGGAGCAGCGTTGACCTGCACTATCAAAAGCAGAAGCGACAACATCTGTCACGACTTGCTCTGTTAAGGCCGACGAATCGACGATCATCGCATTTAATCCGCCAGTTTCTGCGATGAGTGGGGTTGGACGTCCTTGAGCATCCAGCCTTCCCGCAATATTACGTTGCAGCAATCCAGCAACTTCCGTAGAGCCTGTAAACATTACACCACGAACTCTTGCATCACCCACTAATTTCGCACCAATCGTTTCCCCTTTACCCGGTAAAAATTGCAATACTTCACGTGGAATACCGGCTTGATGGAGCATTGATACTGCAATTGAGCCGATCAGTGGTGTTTGCTCTGCGGGTTTCGCTAATACCGTGTTACCTGCTGCGAGAGCTGCCGCAATCTGTCCGGTGAAAATTGCTAGAGGGAAGTTCCATGGACTAATGCAAACCACAGGGCCTAACGGTCGATGGGTATTGTTATCAAAGTCATCGCGGACTTGAGTTGCATAATAATTCAAGAAATCAACGGCTTCACGAACCTCTGCAATCGCGTTAGCATAGGTTTTCCCCGCTTCACGAACCAGTACATCAAGTAGAGGCTGTAATTGTTGCTCCATGATGTCTGCGGCACGTAAGAGGATAGCTGCACGCTCTGACGGTGGAGTCGCAAACCAAATAGCTCCTGCATCATTGGCGATGTTTAATGCATGTTCCGCTTCTTCCAACGTTGCTTCACGAACATGACCGACAATGTCAGAATGGCATGCTGGGTTAATCACTGGAAGCGCATTTTCGGCTGATTTAGCCAGTTGATATTCCCCACCAAGTAGTGGTTGAGCTAATTTTTCTTGCATCGCTGCGGTTAAAAGTGCGCTAGAAAGCGATGCTAAGCGATGTTCATTGGAGAGGTCTAGCCCCATTGAGTTGACACGATTCTTTCCATACAAGTCACGAGGAAGGGCTATTTTAGGGTGAGGTAACCCAATTTGTCCTTCTGCTTTCGATAACTCTAATACGTCTTTGACAGGATCAGATACTAGTTCATCAAGTGGAATGGTCGCATCAGCAATGCGGTTCACAAATGAGGTATTCGCCCCATTTTCGAGTAAGCGACGGACTAAATAAGCCAATAAGGTTTCGTGTGTTCCGACTGGTGCATAGATACGACAAGGGCGGTTGAGTTTACCATCAGCAACTTTCCCGACAACTTGTTCATATAATGGCTCACCCATTCCATGTAGGCATTGGAATTCATATTGACCTGGATAGTAGTTTTTACCTGCAATTTGGTAAATTGCAGCCAGCGTATGGGCGTTATGAGTTGCAAATTGTGGGTAAATCAGATTTGGTACTGACAACAATTTGCGAGCGCATGCGAGGTATGAAACATCGGTATACACTTTACGTGTATAAACAGGGTAGCCTTCTAAACCATCAATTTGAGCGCGCTTAATTTCACTGTCCCAATAAGCCCCTTTAACTAGGCGGATCATCAAGCGGCGTTTGCTTCGTTCAGCAAGATCAATAATTGCATCAATCACGAATGGGCAACGTTTTTGGTACGCCTGAATAACAAAACCAATACCGTTCCAACCTGCAAGTTGCGGCTCAAAGCAAAGTTTTTCGAGTAGGTCGAGGGAGATTTCTAAACGGTCTGCCTCTTCAGCATCAATATTAATTCCAATATCATATTGATGGGCTTGTAATACGAGTGATAGCAAACGAGGGTATAGCTCTTCCATTACGCGAGAGTATTGCGCTCTGCTGTAACGAGGGTGTAAGGCTGATAACTTGATAGAGATCCCCGGTCCTTCATAGATACCGCGGCCATTCGATGCTTTACCGATAGCATGGATCGCCTGTTGGTAGGATACCATATAATCTTGAGCATCTTTTTCTGTTAACGCCGCTTCGCCCAACATATCATAAGAGTAGCGGAAACCTTTTTCTTCCAGCTTCCTTGCATTCGCTAATGCTTGTGCAATTGTTTCGCCAGTAACAAATTGCTCTCCCATTAAGCGCATTGCCATGTCAACGCCTTTGCGAATTAATGGTTCGCCACTTTTACTAATAATACGGTTCAATGAGCTAGATAGCTTAGCTTCATTGTGAGTCGAAACCAGTTTGCCTGTAAATAGTAATCCCCAAGTTGCTGCATTAACAAACATGGAGCTACTTTGGCCCAAATGAGATTGCCAATTACCTGTACTGATTTTATCGCGGATGAGTGCATCTCGTGTTGCTTTATCAGGAATACGTAATAAAGCTTCAGCCAAACACATGAGTGCAACACCTTCTTGTGAAGAGAGTGAAAACTCTTGCAATAAGCCTTGAACTAAACCAGAGCGGCCAATCCCATTTTTTTGATTACGTAATTTTTCTGCGATGGAATAAGCCAACTTATGGGCGGCATCTGCTTGCTCTGCGGGGAGTTGTGCTTGTTGTAGCAACATCGGCAGTGCTTGTGTTTCAGGAATACGATAAGCAGATGTAATCGCTGAGCGTTTAACCGATTGAGGTAAAATATGTTCAGCGAAATCCAAAAAAGGCTGATAATTCGATTCAGTAACGGATTCTTCTTCTGATATTTGGCCATCTTTGTTATCTTGTCCCGAGGAAATCTCAGGGATGAACTGTTGATTATCAAGCTGTTCAAGATAATTAAATATGGCTTGTTTAATTAGCCAATGCGGCGTGCGGTCAAGACGTTGAGCAGCAGTTTTAATGCGTTCACGAGTCGCTTCATCAAGTCTCACACCCATAGTTGTCGTACTACTCATCCCATTTCCTCTAAATAATTAGCTACTAGAAACAAAAAAGTTACACATCAATAGCACGATGTTGCAACTTTGTGCAACGTTGTTAAAGCCTATTCTAAAGGAATTGTGAAATATATCGTATTTTTATTTGTAAAATGAGATGGTTAGAAATGGATTTTGCTAGTTTTGATTGAAAATCAATAGGTTATTGATTCTTTTTGCTAGGTAAGTTGTGAGTGAATTGATTAATTCTCGCATCAAAAATTTAACATTTGTGATACGGATATCGTTTATTGAACAAAATAACGTTAATTTCTTGTTAATCGGAAATGAGATTGTCTAGCATGCTAAGGTAGCATTTTTAATCAAGTGCAACTAAATACAAACACAACACACACTATATTTATTATTTAATTTGCTTGCGTGCAATTTAGTGCAACAACCAAAGAAGATAACTATTCTATGGAGAAGACGGATGACTGTAAGCACTCCGATGATCATTATGTTCATCGTATATATTACTGGCATGTTACTTATTGGTTATTTAGCTTATCGTTCAACGAAGAATTTCGATGATTACATTCTCGGTGGACGAAGTTTAGGTAGTGTAGTCACAGCACTTTCAGCAGGGGCCTCTGATATGAGTGGTTGGTTGTTGATGGGGCTACCTGGTGCTATTTTCCTCGCTGGGATTTCAGAAAGTTGGATTGCTATCGGGCTGAGCTTGGGGGCATATCTTAACTGGTTATTTGTTGCTGGGCGTTTGCGGGTTCAAACGGAAAAAAATAATAATGCATTGACGCTACCTGACTACTTTACCAGTCGCTTTGAGGATAATAGTAAAATTTTACGCATTATCTCTGCTGTTGTAATTCTTGTTTTCTTTACTATCTATTGTGCCTCTGGTGTTGTTGCTGGGGGATTACTGTTTGAAAGTACTTTTAATATTAGCTATGAAAAAGCTATGTGGCTTGGTGCGTTAGCAACTATCGCTTATACCTTCCTTGGTGGCTTCTTAGCTGTCAGTTGGACTGATACAGTGCAAGCCTCATTGATGATATTTGCACTTATTTTAACGCCTATTGTGATCATTTTCTCATTAGGTGGACTAGATACTGCAATCGATGTTATTCAAACGAAAAACCCTGAATACTTAGATATGTTTAAGGGGTTGAATTTTGTTGCGATTATTTCATTATTAGGGTGGGGGCTAGGTTACTTTGGTCAGCCTCATATCTTAGCGCGTTTTATGGCTGCTGATTCACATCGCACGATTCGCTCTGCGCGTCGTATTAGTATGACATGGATGATCCTTTGCCTTGGAGGAACAACTGCGGTTGGTTTCTTTGGTATTGCTTACTTCGAAATTAACCCTGCGTTAGCCTCATCGGTGATGGGAAATAACGAACGTATTTTTATGGAGCTTGCAGGAATACTGTTTAACCCATGGGTTGCAGGTATCTTACTCTCCGCTATTTTAGCGGCGGTTATGAGTACATTAAGCTGTCAATTACTTGTGTGCGCAAGTGCGTTAACCGAGGACTTATACAAGCCGTTCCTGCGTAAAAATGCGAGCCAAAAAGAGCTGGTTTGGGTAGGGCGGATCATGGTTCTGGTAGTGGCTGCGATTGCTATCTATATTGCACGTGACCCGAATAACAAGGTGTTAGCATTAGTGAGTAACGCATGGGCTGGCTTTGGTGCCGCATTTGGGCCAGTCGTCTTGATCTCTGTGTTATGGAAACGAATGACTCGTACAGGTGCACTTGCGGGGATGGTTGTTGGTGCCGTTACCGTATTAGTCTGGATGAAATATAAATGGTTTGATCTGTATGAAATCATCCCTGGTTTTATCCTTGCAACAATTGCAATTATTGTGGTCAGTATGATAACTAAAGCGCCAAGTGCCGCTGCTCAAGCCCGCTTTGATGAGGCTGAAGCGGAATATAAAATGAAATAATTGATAAAATAAAGTAACCCCCAATAGTTGGGTAACCAACTATTGGGGGTTATGAGCAAATATAAAATGACTAATGGATCTTTTTCATTGATTTTATTTTTTAAATAGTCTCATTTCATGAGCATTCAAATTTGAGTTCTTTTGGTTGTTTTTTCACGGTAAATGACAGTAAAAATAATCGGAACAAATAAGCCAATTGAGTATTTTCTTTGAGTAAGGCGCTCAGCTTGTTTCCTCTAGGCTTGTCTAAATCGCTTATCTGCTTTTGTTACCCGATGACTTTCTCACAAGTATCCGCAATCCACTCTGGAGACCCCTTAGACCCACCGTTTAGTGCCAATATTTGCGGAACAATATGATCCCATGCTTTATGTGAAAGCTCATAACTTGGCCTTGATTCAAGTTTTGTTAACCAGCCACGGATATTGGGGTATTTTTCTATCATTTGCTTAAAATTGGGGTCAATCCTTAAAGCAAAAATATCGCAAGCGTAGAGTAAATCTGCGGCGGAAATATCACTTCCTGCTAAGAAATTTTTGCCTTCAAGCAGAAAATCTAAATTTGCAAACATATCATGAAGTGCATTTAATTTGGCTTCAATCTCATTGACCGATGGTTTTGCCATCCCAAGATATGCAGGCATTAACAGTACGGGAAGAAAATATTCCAATGTTGATATTTTACGAAGATTCGTATGATACCAAGACAAATGTTTATTGATGACAGCCTTAGCTCGATGGGTTGCTCCAAACCATTTATCACTGCAACCGTGAATATCTGTAAGATAGTTCATGATTGCCGTTGCTTCGGAAAGGCAAAAATCGTCGTGCTGCATTGCGGGTATCTGATGCAACGGATTGACGGCTAAAAATTCATTAGAAAGATGTTCTCCCCGCGTCAACCATGTGTATTTGATATTGATGGGAATATTAGCTTCAATACAAAGCCAGTGAACGGCCCTGCTTGGCTCTGAAGTAGGATCATGAAAAAGAGTTAATGTGGATAAATCTGCCATTTTTTTACCTTTAATTTAACGTTGCCCATTAGAGATAAAGTGAACTTTACTGGCAAGTTCGTGACTTACCTATTTCAAAGTAATATCAAAATAAATTAATAAATAACAGCTCAAATTCTTAATAGTCCGTAGATATAAATTCTCTATGCTAATTTAAGTCAATGGCGTCATTAACAGAAGGTGCCTGCACGGCTAGGAAAAAGTGCATTGAAAATGTACTCGCACAAATGAAGAAGTTTGAGCTGAGCATATTTGGCGCAGAAATATGCCATATCGGTAGGCTATGGATATGAATGGATAAGCCATTACGACACAGATAAACGTTAAAAGGCCTGAGTTCAGAAGTGTATTGAAATCAGGCCTGATAAGTTATTTGAACAAAGTATCTAATTTTATGGGAACACTTTGCTATCTGGTCTTTAATGGGTCTGCTTACGACGTTTAACTACTTGGTAACCAATGAATAGAATAATAAACCAGACAGGCGTTGCGATAAGAGCTTGCCTTGTATCGTGCTGGAAGGCGAGCAGGATCACCATAAAGACAAAGAAAGCCAAGCAAATCCACGACATCACAATACCTGCTGGCATTTTATAATGCGAGGCCTGATGAAGTTGTGGGCGGTTTTTTCTGAACTTGAGATAGCTATATAAGATCATGCTCCAGATAAACATAAATAGGATTGCTGACACGGTAGTAACCAACGTGAAAGCGTGCATGATATCTGGGATAAAGTAGATCAAAATAATACCGAAACTTAGGCAAATGCAGGTAAATATTAACCCCGTTGCAGGCACGGCTTTTTTCGATAAGCGACTAAACTGTTTTGGTGCATCGCCTTCTTTTGATAGGCCAAATAGCATGCGGCTCGTAGAAAAAACGCCACTATTGGCAGAGGATGCCGCAGAGGTAAGTACGACAAAGTTGACAATACTTGCTGCGGCAGGAAGGCTGATCAGGACAAACATCTCTACAAATGGGCTTTTATCCGCCAAGATGGTGCGCCAAGGTGTTACCGCCATAATAACTATCAGCGATAGCACATAGAAAGCAATAATTCTAAAAGGGATGGCGTTAATTGCTTTTGGTAATGATTTTTCGGGATCGCGGGTTTCCGCAGCAGCAGTTCCCACTAATTCAATACCAACAAAAGCGAAAATAGCTATCTGGAAACCAGCAAAGAAGCCACTAATCCCCATAGGAAACATTCCGCCGTCATTCCAGATATTGCTTAGTGATGCCGTATGACCAGCCGGTGATTGGAAGTTCATTGCGATTAAAGTGCCGCCAACGATAATTAACGCGATAATGGCGACAATTTTGATCATGGCAAACCAAAACTCCAGTTCACCAAATAATCTGACTGAGACTAAATTGAGTGTTAACAGCGTCACAACACAGATGAAAGAGGTCACCCATTCAGGGAAATCAGGCACCCAAAAGCTGACATAGGATGTGATAGCCACAATATCAGCAATACCAGTAATGACCCAACAAAACCAATAGGTCCAACCAACAAAGAAGCCAGCCCATGGGCCAATCAGGTCGGCAGAAAAGTCGCTGAATGATTTGTAATTAAGATCGGAGAGTAATAATTCACCCATCGCTCGCATAACAAAGAACAAGATGAACCCAATAATCATATAAACGAAGATGATAGAAGGGCCAGCTAGCGAAATAGTTTTACCTGAGCCCATAAATAGGCCCGTTCCGATCGCGCCACCGATAGCGATAAGTTGGATATGTCGGTTGCTGAGGCTACGTTTTAGCTGATTCCTCTCTGTGGGAGGATTTGTTGATGTTGAGGGTTGATTTTCTTCCATAGTATCTATCCAAAGAAGTGGTTATGTGCAGTCACAGTGTATTTTTAATTGTGTGACAGTGTTTGCATAAAATATTGTGACACAAATCTCAGTCAGTGTAAGAAAAACTTAACTGACTGTAATCAGAGTGGTGATATCTTAATCTGAATATAACACCAAGTTAACATTAGCAACCAAAATTTAATTGGTTAAGTAAAATTAGCAGAATAATGTTGACTGTGCTAAATGAGAGGCGTTAAATAAGTGCATCGGGTTGTTAGCTCAGTTGGCAGAGCAGTTGACTCTTAATCAATTGGTCGGGGGTTCGAACCCCCCACGACCCACTAATTAAATCAGTGCGTTATGTGTGAGTGAGTATTTTTAAATTATCTTGCGTGTCATATTCGTGCCATTCGCATTTAAAATATCATCAATGTTTTCCCAGTCGCCCATTTCTTGAAGCGCGGATAGAACCTCCCCAAATTGCCCAAGTGTGATGTAAGTCTTCGTTGAAAGTGTGTTGGTGCGGTAGGCTACTGCTGATGTATTTCTTGGATATCTAGCGCTTAGCTCGAATGATAGCCCATAAATATATATTGCGCTGCGTAAACTTCCTCATTTTCTACGGTTATTTTCTTTTCCTAATACTCCTCACTATGCCATTTACAAATGATTCTAATCATACCCTCTCTATGATTAACTGATATAATCCATGTAACTTAAAAAAATGAGTTTATGATTATGAAGTTACTAGCTGTTGCTGCTTTATTATTCTCTACATCGACAATAGCGGCTAACCAATGCAAACCTGATAATGAGTGCTTGTCTTTTAAAACCAGTGAGAGTGAAATCTCTATAGCTTGTAAAAATATAGAATCAGCGAAACTCAATACATATATAGATACAAACGACTCATTAGCTATTATGCTAAAAAGCGGTACTGGGCTGAGTGATTTTTCTGTTAAAAACACTGGAAAAACAATAGATATTTACATTAGTGGCGTAAAGTATCATCGAGCTGTTATTACTGCACGAATGGACACTTCGATTCGAATTCCAATTACAGTACGCCCTAATTTTAAATTAGTAGATGATTTGATAAGGTGTGTGAATTAATATTAATCCAACATGCTTTTAGATTAGGTGATCTTCCTTATTTTCTTCTATCGTATATATCTTGTGGATGAGCATCTTTTTCACAATTTCCACGGTGGTATCGAAATCGAGGCAGAGGACATTAATCGAAGTATGGCACATTCTAACTCATTATTTAGATTTTGCAGGTTCTATTGCGATTTGAATGCTCTCGATAGCTTCAATGCTAGGTGGCGACGAAGCAATAGAAATCGTGCTTGCTTGCCTGCTAGTTTACGGCTGCAATATATGGTCAGCGTTAAATATTAATTTTATGAAAAAGTATCGAGCCACCACCAAGGGTGTTCAATGCCTTAATTTATTGTGATAACCATAACGAACCCCAATGTTAGAGGGATGACAAAATAGAATGTGCGAATGTAAAAAATAAATATCCATTAAAAATAATATGCAGAATGATAAAAATAGTAGTCAGCAAGTAAATAATTGAGAATTCTCTTCTTAAAAAGGATATGAGCCCAGATAGAACACAAACGGAGAGAACAACTTTTAAGCCGTATGACGCAATTATTGAATATAAAAGGGATTCTTCAGGGTGTTTAATCAACCACAACGGGATCGTTTTCAATAACGCCCCAATTAAAAATTGAGAAATAAACCAAAATATAGCAACAGATATAAGAGGGTATTATCCAGTGATCAATTTTTTAAATGGGTTCATAAATAATCATCAGTATTGGATGGGTTTACAGAAAATACTACAGGTAAATGACTAACACAAATATTAAAAGGCGGTTTAGTATGAATTAACTAAAAAACCCCTGTTTTGTAATTACATTTTCATCGCAACTTATGAATATGAAGATAGGCAAATTTACTACAAAGTGATATGCAATCCCCTATAAATCTGCCGATTTGCCTTTCATTAAATATCACTGCTTAAACGCTCACTTAGCTCAATAGTTAAACGTTATCAGCTTTCAGTGTGGAATGACGTGTAAACTAACATAGTCCATTAAGGCAATATACGCGCTTTATGTCCATGATAAATAGACATTTATGCTTCTAAGATCTATTCACTATCACCATTGTTAAGTATTTAAAAGCCATCAATGCCTAAAAATTTAGTGCAATCAGCATGAGCGAAATTGTTATATATTTGTCACATAATTGTTTCTATTTGTTATTTTTAATAGTTTGTTGTGATTTTAATCACAATAATCCCGTCTTTTTTTACATATAAATCGCTCATCTTTATGTCGTTTTAGTCAATGAAGGATCATCATTATGGTATTTTCCATTCGAGATACACTTTTTTCCTTACTGACCTTGGACGGTATTTCAGGTCATGAAGCCCCTATTGCCAATGTTATGCAAAAACATTTTACAGAGAGCGCTAAGGAAGTTTGGCAGGATCGCCTCGGTAATATAGTTGCTCGTTATGGAAGTGACGACGCAAAAGCGCTGCGTTTAATGGTATTTGCGCATATGGATGAAGTGGGATTTATGGTGCGAAAAATTGAACCGTCGGGGTTTATTCGTTTTGAACGAGTCGGAGGGCCTGCACAGGTGACGATGTCAGGATCTGTTGTCCGTCTTGCGGGAGAGCACGGCTCAATACCTGGATGTATCGGTATTAAATCCTATCACTTTGCTAAAGGTGATGAACGTACGCAATCACCCTCGATTGATCAATTGTGGATTGATGTCGGAGCGAAAGATAAGGCTGACGCTGAAAGAATGGGCATAAAAGTCGGTACGCCAATCACACTGTATAACCCGCCTCAAGAATTAGGCAATGACATGGTGTGTAGTAAAGCATTAGATGATCGACTTGGATGCACTGCTTTACTTGGTTTAGCTGATGCGATTAAAGATAAAAAGCTAGAAATCGCACTATTTATTGTCGCGTCAGTGCAAGAGGAATTTAATATTCGTGGGATTTTACCAGTATTACGCCGTGTAAAACCCGACCTTGCTATTGGGATCGATATTACGCCTTCTTGTGATACGCCCGACCTTCAAGACTATTCGGATTTAGTGATTAACAAAGGTGTCGGCATTACTTGCTTAAACTATCACGGTAGAGGCACGCTTGCGGGATTAGTAACTCCTGTTCGCTTAATCAATATGTTAGAAAAAACAGCTTCCAAAAATCATATTCCGGTACAAAGAGAAGTTGCACCAGGTGTCATAACAGAAACGGGATATATTCAGGTTGAACAAGATGGCATTCCTTGCGCAAGCCTATCTATTCCTTGCCGCTACACACATTCACCGGCTGAAGTTGCTAGCTTACGAGATCTCAGTGACTGCATCCGGTTATTGGCTGCATTAGCGACACTTCCCGCTAATCAGTTTCCTATCGAGTCTGACTCAGACAATAACCAAGAGGTTACATTAAAATGAAAAAAGTCCTCGTTGCATGTGGAACGGGTATGTCTACGTCCACAATGATTGCTCAAAAACTCCAAGATTACTTAGCTAGTGAAGGCATCTTAGTGGCGACTTCACAATGTTGTTTAAACGAAATCCCACTAAACAGCCACGGTGTTGATTTGATCATCACCGCAATGAAAACGGATACAGATTATGGCGTACCGACTTTGAATGGAGCCGCTTTACTAACAGGAGTTAATGACGATGCATTAAAACAAAAAATTAAAACGTTGTTATCACAATAAACCTCATAGGTGACGTTATGTTTGACTATATACTTTCTCTAGGCGGTACAGTATTTGTCCCAATCGTCATGATAATTATTGGCTTAATCTTTCGCATTCCATGGCTACAGGCCATTAAAGCTGGGGTTACCGTCGGTATTGGTTTTGTCGGAATGGGGCTAGTGATCGTGATGGCTATTGATAGCCTAAGCCCCCCCATCAAAATTATGATTGAACGTTTTGGCTTATCGCTACATGTACTTGATGTAGGGGCAGGGCCAGCATCCGGTGTTGGCTATGCAACGGCGATTGGTGCAGTCATTATTCCCGTTATTTTCTTACTTAATATCACGTTATTGTTTACTCGCCTAACGAAAACAATGAACGTTGATATTTATAATTATTGGCACTATGCAATTACCGGAACAGTTGTTCAAATTGCGACGGGGAGTTTAGTTTATGGTATCGCTGGTGCTATGTGTCATGCCATCTTATCGCTAAAAATGGCAGATTGGACGGCAAAACGCGTACAGACGATTGTTGGTTTGGAGGGTATTTCAATTCCTCAAGGGTATGGCTCTAGCTCAGTTCCTCTATTTGTACTTCTTGATGCTATCTATGAAAAGATCCCTTTCCTAAAAGGAAAGAATATCGATGCACAAGCTATTCAAAAACGCTATGGCATGGTGGGTGATCCGGTTATTATCGG
Organism: Providencia sp. PROV122; assembly: GCF_028482365.1. Taxonomy (NCBI): domain Bacteria; kingdom Pseudomonadati; phylum Pseudomonadota; class Gammaproteobacteria; order Enterobacterales; family Morganellaceae; genus Providencia; species Providencia sp. PROV122. The sequence continues at coordinate 99,048 of NZ_JAMPQI010000007.1, forward strand.
TGTTGTACTGGGATTATTATTTGGGCTTGCAGCAGGAGAAGACTTTAAAGGTTGTGCGACTTTAATGATTACGGTTGCCGCGATCATGGTGTTATTCCCTCGCATGATCCGCTTAATTGTTGAAGGCTTACTTCCTATCTCTGAAGGCGCTCGTAAATTTTTCCAGAAACATTTTAATGATCGAGAAGTGTTTATTGGCCTAGATACCGCCGTAACGCTGGGTCATCCAACCACAATTGCAGTGGGTTTGCTTCTTATCCCTATCATGTTGATTTTGGCAAGTATCCTGCCATTGAACAATGTATTACCACTCGCTGACTTGCCAGTTGCTCCTTTCTTTATCTGTATGGCCACGGTGATCCACCGCGGTGACTTATTACGCACATTACTGAGTGGTGTGATTGTTATGAGCACCGTTTTGCTCATCGCAACGCAGTTTGCCCCTTTCTTTACCGAAATGGCACGTAATGGCGGATTTAACTTTGCCGAAAATGGCGCGCAGATTAGCGCACTGTCAGTTGGCAATATGTTTGGTTGGTCTATTTACGAATTAATGTCATTTGGTCTTATCGGTGTCGTGTTAACTGTTGGCATTGTTGCCTGTGTCGTTATTTTCTTACGTAATCGTGAATTACCTGAATAAGGAGTATAGAAATGAGTTGGTTGAAGGATGTTATTGGAACAGAAAAAGCAGTCATTGCTATGTGCCATTTACGTGCATTACCTGGTGATCCTGATTTTAATGCGCAGCATAGTATGCAATGGGTAATTGATAGGGCATATGAGGATTTAATGGCATTACAAAATGGCGGTGTTGATGCAGTTATGTTTTCAAATGAATTTAGCCTGCCTTATCTCACTAAAGTGAAGCCGGAGACAACTGCGGCAATGGCACGGATCATTGGTCAATTAATGAGTGAGATCCGTATACCATTTGGTGTAAATGTTCTTTGGGATCCGATCGCTTCGTTCGATTTAGCGATGGCGACAGGAGCGAAATTTATCCGAGAAATATTTACGGGTGCCTATGCAAGTGATTTTGGCGTATGGAATACCAATGTTGGTGAAACTATTCGCCATCAACATCGTATTGGGGCAGGGGATGTAAAAACGCTTTTTAATATTGTACCTGAAGCCGCGGTATATCTAGGTGGACGAGATATCTGCTCAATAGCAAAGTCTACCGTTTTTAATAATAAACCAGATGCACTATGTGTTTCGGGATTAACTGCTGGAGCAAAAACAGATAGTGCAATTTTGAAACAAGTGAAAGATACGGTGCCGAATACTGTGGTCTTTGCCAACACTGGGGTTTGCCTCGAAAACGTTGAAGAGCAGCTGAGTATTGCTGATGGCTGTGTCACCGCGACGACTTTTAAAAAAGATGGCATTTTTGCCAACTTTGTTGATCAAACTCGAGTGGAAAGATTTATGGAGAAAGTGCATAGCATAAGGCAATAAGAAAGGAGATAAGCAAAATACTTATCTCCCTCGTGATACTAAGAGTCCTCGCAAGCTTCGCCAAAAGTTAGGCGAGGACTCAATAATCAAGCATATACCGAACCTTAAAGGAGTCAATATACAATGATTGATGATGCTAAATGGATCCAAATAAATCAAGTTGCAGCCGATTGGAAAGAAGCGCTTAGCATAGCTTGTACGCCTTTAATTATTCATGGTGCTGCTGAGCCTAACTATTTACAAGGCATCATTAAAAACACCCAAAGTTGGGGGCCTTATTATTTAATTGCTCCGGGCATTGCTATGCCACATGCACGTCCGGAACAAGGGGCTATCTATAACCAAATTACTCTCACAACCTTAAAACAGCCCGTTGTATTCGGTCATGAAGATTGTGACCCTGTATGGTTATTAATGACTGTTTGCGCAACTCAAAGTGATGATCATATTCGACTCATACAGTACATCGCTGAACTTATTGATAATCCATTATTACTTGATGAAATTCGTTGTGCTAAAACCCATGATGATGTTTTGCGGTTGCTAAATTCATATTGATTTATCCATGAAGGAGTGATGATGATATTACACCCGTCTTTGGCTTCTGCTGACCCACTTTGGCTGGGTTCAATTATTAATAAACTGGCTAATCAGAATATTGGGTCATTACATCTGGACATTGAAGATGGCAATTTTATCAACAATATTACTTTTGGTATTAAGTTGGTAAAAGCAGTTGCACAAGCTACAGAACATGCATTATCTATTCATTTAATGGTGTCTCAACCGTTATTTTGGATAAGGGAGCTTGCTCCTTTTAGCCCCAAATGGATCTTCTTTCATCCTGAGGCGGTGCAAAACCCTTCAGAAATTATTGCTGAAATAAAAAAGATAAAGGCAAAAGCAGGCATAGCATTAAATCCAAGTACACCAGTTGCTCCTTATCAATACCTCATTAATAAATTAGATGCTTTGATGTTGATGACTAGCGAGCCGGATGGTGAAAATCAGCAATTTATACCATCAATAGTGGATAAAATTCAGCAAATACCACCACTCTTTAGCCAACTGGAGTATTGGGCTGATGGTGGGATCAGTGCAGATAAAATTCAGTCATTAAAAAAGGTTGGTATTAATAATCTTGTCATAGGAAGAGCACTGTTTTCGACTGACGATTATGAAAATACGATAAAACAACTTAGCAATTAAATTCGGAGAGAAGTCGCTTATGAGTCTGTATAAATCTGATCGGATCCAACAGATGCTGCACTATCTTTGGAAATGTCGAGAGCTTTCAACACAACAAGCGGTGGAGTTGTTTGGTTGTGCAGAAGCGACAATTCGTCGCGATTTTCAATATATCGCTGAACATTATCCTGGTATGACGCGAACTCATGGGCACTTAAATTTCGACGACAGTACGACAGATAAAGAGTCTCAATTTGATGTCAGACGCTCTTTAAATTGTGCATCTAAACGTGAAATCGCACTCATTGCTCGCAAATTAATTCATGAAGGCGACTGTTTTTTTCTTGACTCAGGCTCTACTTGTTTAGAATTAGCGAAGTGTCTGGGGGATATTAGCGTTAAAGTCATTTGTAATGACATCAAAATAGCTAACCAACTTGGAATGTTTCCAAATGTAGAAAGTTATATCATTGGGGGGTTAATCAGGCCTGGTTATTTTACGGTAGGTGAAAGCCTAGCATTAGAGACGTTAAATGCTTTTGCCGTTGATTGTGTCTTTATGTCTTGTGATGCATTATCGATTGAGATGGGAATAACGAATGCTACTATGTTTGAGGTGGGAGTTAAACGCAAACTAATAGCGCGTTCACCAGAGGTTATTTTGCTAGCGGATCACACAAAGTTTGATATGTTCGAACCTCATGCTGTTGCAACCCTATCTTGTATTAAAACAATTATTAGCGATAGTGGGCTATCGAGTGAAACTCAGCAACGGTATCGCCAAGCAGGCTGTGAATTAAAATGTGGTTATTAGGGAATAATAGGCGTATTTATTACGGCTATATGTTTCCGTAAAATTGCTGTTCATATGATCACTTAAAAGGATAGGGTGAATCTAGTTGTCGCTGTCTTATTTTAGGATAAGTAGTAAGTGAATAATTTCAGATTTATAGTATTATTTTAGATGATTATTAATTTTCAGCTATCATCATGATGCGCTCAGTTAGCATTGAGATATAGCATGATTTAATTTTTTCGATGTTCAATATCTATTTTATTGTTTTCGAGTTTACTTGGTTTTTATTTTATTATATATCTTCTAATTGAATTTAAGTGCCTTCATTTTTTATTATGAGGTAAAAAAATCCAATTTATATATATTGATTTTGAAGTAAGCTCTGCTCTAACTGAGTTGCTGAAATTTTATTTGATGAAGAGATGAAATACTCTTTTCAAGAGAAAAATGTATCTAATAAAATGAGTAAAGTAATATAAATGAGAATGTCTAAATCAGATTTTTGAATAAGCCGTAGAGGGGAGTAAACTGCCTGTATTATGTCAGTTTGATGCTGAGTGTTTCGTAATATTTCGTTTTTTAATATAAGTATTACACCGTAGACTGTTTTTTAACCTAATTTATAAGATATTGAATAAATCTTAATGATTTTTACCTTTTTTTGTAATATATACTTTATCAATTAAATTTAAATGCTTTTTTTTGTAAAAATCGAATATTTAATCTGAATATATTCCCTCCTGAGTTTTCTTTTGGTTTTTATTACTATTCAATAATGATGGTCTTTTTTGGATTAAGAGCTATTAAGGCTTATAAGTTCAAGAGAATTCATTAGTTTTTACACTTATTTGTTGTTTTTTGGGTTTCTATAATCAATGGATATTGTTTTAGGATAATTTGATTTAATCAGGATAATTGATTAAATTACCGAAGAAATATTGAATGATTCAGACTTTATGTTTCGTTCTGTACTCGGGGTTAAATAAAAATGAAAATTAGTAATTTAGAATTTGAACAAATTGAATTAGATTTGAGCCATAGGGAAGTGTTTATTAAAGCTGTAGGAATAGAATTAAGAAAATTGAGGAAAAGTTATTCTTTAAGTGGTAGGGAATTAGCTGGAATTATGAATGTATCTCAGCAGCAAATATCTAGATATGAGTGTGGTGTTTGTGCGATCCCTACTGATGTTTTGATTATAATTTTAGGTTTTTTTAAAATTACACTGTTTGAGTTTTTTAAAGGGGTTTATCTAAATGCTTTTGATATAGATATGAATATGGTTCAAGATAAATACTATAATGTTTTTATTTCTCATTGAATAATCATAAGTGCTCCTGAAATAAAACTCATCTAATGATTTTTTAGTCTTATTAGCATGTTTAAGTATTTTATATTTTTACTTTAAGTTATAAAGTAGAGTTTAATTGTTATTTCTTAAATTTCCCCATCATGTTAAGTGATCATGATGGGGAGGTATTCGTGGTACTTATATGGGGGATACCAGATAAGTGATTTTGTACATAAAGAGCATATAAATAGTAGTAATATATTAAATATACTTCAATTTCACTAAGCACTCAGATCTCAGACCTCCATTTTTATTTAGAGTGTGAGTTTTATTTGAGCGATAAAAATAATAACCTATTATGATAATTTATTGGTATATCTGTAACTAAATAGTGTCCCCAAGAGCCATTCTAAACTCATCTTTTTCTCTTTTAGTAAAAATTAAGCTAGTGATTATTACTTCTATTCAGTATTTTTATATTCTCTAAATCTGCTTTTATCTCTGTAGTAAAACTGATATCAACATTCATGCATACTCATTTAATTTTCATATAAAATCGGTGTTAAATGGTAAGTTTTCAGTCATTATTAATACCTAAACGTTAGTAAACTCCTTCTATACAGCGGGGAAGGGGGAGAGAAACAGGCCATCAATTGGTGTTAGGTATTCCAGTGATATCGCCACTCTTTAGGGCGATAGCCGTGTTGATGCACCAAAACTGGGGCTGATATAGCCCTTAAATCTCAAAAAAATAGAACGTTATTACACCGTCGGTTATGCCCCAAACGGCAGTAAAGCCAATCCATCACCGGCAATACACCTAAAAGGGCATTGGTTAAAAGACGCAGGATTTGAGATAGGCTTCACTTTTATCGTCAAAATCTTAAACAGCTGTTTGGTATTGATACCGAACAGCGAAGACATTCGAGCGATGAAGCAGCAAAACCAACAACAGCAAGCGCAACTTGATGGCTGAGTATGTGAGCGGCTAAAGGGTAAACTGAGCAGCTCTCAAATAAAGCCGGAAAATCATGGGGGGATCTTTCCGGACTATTACTCAATATAATCGTTTTTACTTGTTTATATGCTATTGGTTATTAAACTTCACGTAATTTTTACTCTCTATATTTAATTGATGTTTAAAAAATTCAGTATTTTTGTATTCATTCATGGAACTATGGTTACAGCTACTATAGTCATCTCCAGAGCTACCATCATTTTGCCATCTGCACACCGGACAAATTTCATAAAATGCATCTTCTTTGTCTTCAAAAACAATATAGTTACAGGCGGAACAAGGAACACCACGAATTAAATTGTCATCACGGTCTATAATTATTATTTCATTTCCTGTAATATCTTTGATGATTTCTTCAAAAAAACTATTTTTTAGTAATTTTGAATAATTAAAATTATCAAGTATTATATCATTATACTTTTGTTTTATTGCCTCTAGTGGTTGCTTATCTTCTATTTCACTCAGCTCAAAAAGAAATTGAACCCGCCCATCAACAGTCTCTTTAAATAATGCATGAAGTTTCAAGAAATCAATCACTTCTGAATATAAAAATTCAATCTTCATTATAAACTCTTCGCTAATTCAATTGCAGTTTGGAATGCATCGCTATCCCGACCATCATCTATATAATAAGTCCGCATTTCTCTTTTACCAGCATGACTGACAAAGATCTCATCAGTACTCTTATCATGTTTAATAATAATGTTATTAACCTTAGCTTCCTGCATGCTTTCCGTAAGCGGTTTTTTAGAAAACTCTTTGGCTTTATTTAAATATTGAGGCTGAGTGATATCACCGAATTCTTACCATGCTTAAGATAATGATATTGTAAACCAGATAAGTTATTATGTGTCACACCATCAATTTGGTAATCTCTCTTCTGAGGATTGAACCCCTTCCAGTTAATGGATGCTGTGAGCCCAAGGCAACACCCCACCAACCCAAACGGGTCCACCCAAACTGTCGGACAGTGCACATACCCATACGGATTCACACCACCCAGTAGCCCTATTGGGTCAGGACATAGATATTGTCCGGTATTCTTATCCTAGTATAGAAATCGGTTATAATACAAGCCCGTTTCGCGGTCTTCATATTGCCCGGCAAAACGAAAATGGCATTCGGTATAATTTGGGTCATTGTCGGCTCGACCGTCTTGAGACTGCCAAAACGCCATTTGACCCCACGTATTGAAGCGTCCTGCCCAACTGGCTATTCCTTTTTCAGTAAAAATCTCTCGGGGTGTGTCTTGATAGTCTGTCACCATAGAGTGCAATTGCCCCTTTTGATAGCGAGCAGTAGGAGTGATGGCCCCCGGCTGATAGAGCCATTGAATACCCGCATCATATGCCACGGTACCGTCGGCATAGGCGGGGGGCCTCTTCCACCATTTGGTCACCGGACCACAAGTAGTGCCACGCGGTCACACGAGGTTTTAACACGGGGAAGGCGGGATGCGCATTGTGTTTTTCGCTACCCAGCGTTTTAGTTTTACTGAGCCGCGGCCTAAAGGCATCGTAGGTGTAACGCCAGACATCGCCACTGGGGGTAAAGCAACGGATAAGTTGGTTTTGGGTGTTTCACAGATAGCGCCACCCTTTAGGGCGATAGCCGTGTTGATGCACCAAAACTGGGGCTGATGTAGCCCTTAAATCTCAAAAAATAGAACGTTATTACATCGTTGGTTATGCCCCAAACGGCAGTAAAGCCACACCACCGCCCGCAATACACCTAAAAGGGCATTGGTTAAAAGACGCAGGATTTGAGATAGGTTTCACCTTTACGGTAAAAATTTTAAACGGCTGTTTGGTATTGATACCGAACAGCGAAGACATTCGAGCGATGAAGCAGCAAAACCAACAACAGCAAGCGCAACTCAGTGCCATCAAACACACCATGCGCAAGTTGATGGCTGAGTATGTGAGCGGCTAAAGGGTAAACTGAGCAGCTCTTAAAAACAAAGAAGCCAGAAGATTTGAAGATCTTCTGGTTATTAAAATTAACCTAAAACTTAATTTCTTTCTTCATAAGCTTTTCTAATATATGATTCAAATAGATTTTGGGTGAGTTTTTTACCTAAAATTAAATTTGGCATAATATATTGTGTAAAGATAATCATATATTCAGAAGCTATTTTGGCTGCATCAAATCGATTTGTTGCACCATTTTCATTAGTGAATGAAAACTCCTTATCATCTAAGATCAATGATAACTCTATATCATAAATACAATAAATATGATTCTTATCATTAAAATTTTCTTGCAATCTAGCAAATATGGATACTATTGATATTGCTCTTTTTTTTGTTGATATTGGTAGGTTTGATCTTGATATAAAAATATCATTTTCAAAGAAAGTATCTTTTATTAAAAATAATTCATCTTCAGTATGAGGTAAGTTTAATATCTCAGGTGCAACATCATACATATTATTTTTAACAACTAACCAGTCACTCGGAACATATAATCCAAGTAAAGGTGAATATTTTTTATATAAGTTATCCATTACTCAACCTTTCTCATGTAGTCATTGTAAGTTTGGTTACTGATTGGATGTCCATGAAACTCATTAGTAGATTTTGTAACTTCAACTCTCATGTATTGTGTAGGTTGACCATTATTAAAGCCAATTGTTCTACCTGCATCATATATATAATAATCGGAGCCACCTTTTTGAGGAGAATATACTCCATATCGTAAGGCTTCTTTCTCTGTTTTATTTCTAAAACTGGTCATTGAACTACCGGTTACTTTGCCATTGGGGGCGTCTATATCCCAATATTGAGCAGGTTTTCCTCCACTAGAAAACATCATTGCTTCTTCCTGAGTTTTAGCTTTGGTGTGTTTAAGATATATAGCTGAACTTGAATGATGTCTTCTAAATCTATCTTCTTTTAGTAACTCATTACAGCAATAACCAGCCAACCCCAACGGGTCTATAAACCCTGTCGGACAGTGCACATACCCATACGGATTCAACCCGCCCAGTAGCCCTATCGGGTCTGGTGAAATATACTGCCCACTGTCCTTATCATAGTACCGAAAGCGGTTATAATACAAGCCCGTTTCGCGGTCTTCATATTGCCCAGCAAAACGAAAATGGCATTCGGTATAATTTGGGTCATTGTCGGCTCGACCGTCTTGAGACTGCCAAAACGCCATTTGACCCCATGTATTGAGGCGTCCTGCCCAACTGGCTATCCCTTTTTCAGTAAAAATCTCTCGGGGTGTACCTTGATGGTCAGTGACCACATAGTGTAATTGCCCCTTTTGATAGCGAGCAGTAGGAGTGATGGCCCCCGGCTGATAGAGCCATTGAATACCCGCATCATATGCCACAGTACCGTCGGCATAGACGGGGGCCTCTTCCACCATTTGGTCACCGGACCACAAGTAGTGCCACGCGGTCACACGAGGTTTTAACACGGGGAAGGCGGGATGCGCATTGAGTTTTTCGCTATCCACCGTTTTAGTTTTACTGAGCCGCCGCCCAAAGGCATCGTAGGTGTAACGCCAGACATCGCCACTGGGGGTAAAGCAACGGATAAGTTGGTTTTGGGTGTTCCACAGATAGCGCCACTCTTGAGGGCGATAGCCGTGTTGATGCACCACTTTCTTAGCCAATCGCCCATTCACATCGTAATGGTAGTCTTGATAGCCACGAGGTAATCCACGGCGAATAACGCGTCCGGCTTGTTGCTGTTGGGATAACTGATGGAGAGCCACTTGAGCGCCTTCAGGCACGACAGTGTGTTCAATCAGGTTTAAGTTAGCGTCGTACTGAAAACGCTCGTATTGGCTACGGTGCTGATTACTGTATTGGGTTTCTGTGATTTGGTCATTGGCGTTATAACGGTATTGGGTTCGCTGCCAACGCGTATCTTCAATACCCACGACATTATGGGCGCGGTCATAGTGGAATGACCGGTGCACATCGGTGCAGACCGGAGGCAAATGCGGCGCTTCCTGCATGGCACGTAAGAAGTTCTCGGAGCCGCGTCCAGCGCGTTGGTGTGCTAATAAACCGGCTGCATTGTAGTGACTGGAGTTCACAAAGCCGGCGTCACTGCGGCGTAAATATTCTTGCCCCACGGCATTGTAGCTAAAGCGTAAGGGGGCATGCTGACCCACTTGTAGGGAAGTTAATTCCCCCAATTGACCGAAAGCGTAATGGAGTTCACGTTCACCAAAGCGCGTTTGGGTGAGGGTATGTGTAGCTTCATCCCATTGATGGTGTACCTCACGGCCATTAATGCGTTCGCAGGTTAACTGGCCGTGGGCATTGTATTCGAACTCGACCACGGAATCGGGGTTAGTGGCTTTAACGAGGCGTAAATGGGTATCGTATTCATAGGTGGTGGTGGAGAGGCATTGCGTATTAATGCCATCGTCGACCCATTCACTTTGTTCAATGATGACCCCCGAGGAGGCATAGCGCCAGCGAAGCTCGTGGTTATCGGGGTAACGGGTGGCAATGCGTCGGCCTAAGCGGTCGTAACGATATTCAAGTACGCGTCCAGTAAAATCGGTTTCTCGAATGATTTGCCCAGCCGCATCACGCTCATAGGTATATGTTTCACCGAGTGCGCTTATCACTTTTTTCAGACGAGTTAATGCGTCATATTCAAAATGAATTTCGCTGCCATCGGGGCGTACCATTACCATGAGCAAATCAAACGGGCCATACCGATAGCGGGTAGTGCGACCTTCACCGTCGGTGACCGCAACAACGCGGCGCTCGCTGTCATATTCAATGTGTTGATGGGTGCCATCAGGTAATAATACATCGCTGACACTGCCGTTAACGCCGTCATGCTCTTGACTATAACGGTAGCGGGTAGTGTGCTTGAGTGCATCGGTATAAGCTTGTAAGCGACCGAGTTCATCAAACTGATATTCAGTGCTATTTTGGTATGGGTTAGTGCTCTTAATCAGTTGATGTGCGGCGTTGTATTCATATTGCCACTGTGCACCATCGGGAGAAATGGCTTTGAGCAGTTCGCCGTGTTGGCTATATTCGTAAGTTAGTATTTGACCTTGTGGGTCGATGATGGCTGTTAGGTTTCCTTGCGTATCATAGCTTAGCTGCCATTCGTCGCCTGTTGGGGCAATGTAACGAGTGAGTTGTCCATTATCATTATATTCATAACCCACTTTACGTTTATCTGGTAGGTGAATCTGTGCCAGTAACCCATCGACATGGTAGATATAGTGTGTAGTCTCACCAGTATCATTGGTTTCACTGATCTTTTGAAAATCACGCCACTGTGTGCGAGTTTCTCGACCTAAAGGGTCAAGGGTACGCACGACCAATTGATCTTCATTGTAATAATAGCGGTAATGACCTCCTTCACCGTCTATATAAGTGTTAATCTGTAATGTGTCATCATATAAGAAACGATCGCACCAATACCCACTATCTGAATGAGTTTGAATGACCCGTCCTTGTTTATCATAACAAATAGTGAGTTCTGTTTGATCTGTATCTCGCCATGAGGTCATCCAACCTTCAGGTGTATAAGTGTGCCATAAGTGGTTTTGTTGGAAAGCATCACATTCACTTAAATAACCATGATTATCATATTGACACGTAACTAACCGTTGTATTTGCTGAGCATGCTCATAATTGATATGAGTTAGTTGGTTGTGTTGATAATGGAGTCGAACCAAAAAACCATCATCACGTAAAATGTGGCTGAGTTGCTGTTTATCATCGTAATGAAAGTGTAGTGCAATTCCTTGCAAATTAGTGATTTTAACTAATCGACGACAAGATAAAGATAATGTATCAAAGTGATAGATACGTTGACGGCGATTATCTTGTATTTGTAGCCCTGTTTGTTTATTACCCAATAGTAGATAATGTGGAGCTCGTAAGTTTCGGGAGCGCACTTCATCGTTAGGAGCGGTAAAAGTATATAAGCTCCCCTCAGGGTCTTGAAAGTCTATTGTGTTGTCATTGATTAGCAGATACATTGACCAGTTATCTGCCCATTTCTTTCCAAAAATACCATTGGGGGATTGAGTAGAGTAATAGGTTCGCGTTAGTTCGATAGGTAATAGACCCGGAATATTAATGACTGACCATGCTTGAATGAGATCGCCTCTCACTATATCGACGGGGTCACCACAGGTATTTACTTTATCAGTATCGTTTCCTTTTCCATCTTGATTTTTTTGGGTTTTTTTTGTGTCTTCGTTGACTTTAGTTGATGGAGTATCGGAGGTTTTATTTGATGGCGAGTTCGTATTTGGTTTAACTGTTCCGCCAGAAGATGGTGCTTTATTAGCAATATCTGCTACTTCATTAGATGTTTTTCGCGAAGTCTTGCCGATAATCTCAGCCGCTTCTTGAGTGAGCTCTTTCCCCAATTTTTTTCCAGCTTTTTTTACCAAACCAACTGGGGTGAACATCATCAGAAATGCACCGCCTTTTTCTGCATCTGACAATTCTGTAAATCGAATAGCATCAAATGGAGATTCACCAAATTGATCTCGAACTAACTGAGCATGATCTTCCAGTTGCTTTTGCCACTTAGCATTGAATAGTCCAGCAATTTTTGAGCCAAGAACACTCCCTGTAATTTCAATAATTTGAGCTCCAGTATAAGCTAGGTCGAGTACATCAGGTACCACATTCCATGTTTCTTTGAGAGCACCGCTTAATCCTTCAAAAGGAGAGTCAATAGCTGCTGATACTTCGTGACTAGTTTGAGTTGCCCATTTGGTTAAATCTTGTTTTCGTTCTTCAGCCCACTGACGGACATTTTCAGCCTCTTCAGCTGTCAATAAAGAGACTGGATGCCGTGTTGACATTTTTTTTTCTGCGGGTGTTTCTGTCTTAACAATGGGATTAGCATTTTCTACAGGGGCAGAGGAAGGTTTTGCTTGGTGTGTAATGACACCTTGAGTATTACCATTTGCAGAAATGTTGGAATGTTTCTTAATTTCGTCCTCTCGGCTGCTAATAAACCCAGATTCAGGGTAACCTTTCTCATCCGAATTTAATTCAGGTAAATTGAGTGAAGGGTTTTGCTGGCGAAAAATTTCATATTCTTCATGTGAATATTTTCCTGTTGAAATTATATTATATGAGCTATCGTCAAATTCGATATAAATAAGGCGTTCGCTAGTGTCATCAAATCTGGCATTACTGTATAACCTCCAATCAGCAACTTTATCTTTGACTTGCTCAAATGGTGGGTATGGCTTAGCTAGTGGGCTCGAACCAATTACGAGCATTGCATCTACATTATCTTGGTGATTAGACATTTATTATCCCTATTTCCCATTCATCCAAAATTTATCGTCATGACGCAATATAGGTTTTTTTCCTACTCGAACACTCTTTGAATGCTCGATGGGATAGCATTTGCCGCCGACAGTACCACTTTTCACACCATTAGCTACTCCTGGCGCATCACCTAAAGTGGTTGGAATATAGCTTTGATCGTAAACAACAACGGGATGACCATTGGCTTTGACGGATGGCACGACAGAGGCTGCAGTTTCTAATTTTGCAATAACAGGGTATGGAATTGGCGGTGTTGATGAACCCATAGGCGTTTTACAGACATCAGGGGTTAAGCTAATCACCAACCATTCACCTTGTTGGCGAGCTAAATAATTATCAGCCATGGTTCAACTCCTCTTGAGTTTCAGCAAGACGAACTAATGGGGCATTTGGATCCATTTCAAATCGTGCTTCACATACACGTATAGGTAAATCAGCTTCAAACATTAAGCGATAGGTTAAGGACAGTTGTAATTTCTCAGTATCAATTAACAGCGTATCTAAATTTAGATGTAGAGGGATAAAAAGGCCATTTAACATGCGCAATAAAACAAAAGGCCGATGTCCCGGTAATGTTGTGTTGAGTTCACCACTTGGTGTTAAATTTTTGAGTATTAGTGAAAAATCAGTTTTTGGGTAAGTAATTTGTTGGTCGATTGGTGCACAGTTCCAATAACCAAAATCAAAATCACTGGGGAGATAAGGATGACGTTGGTTTAACCAAGTTTCATCATAGGTTCCAGCAAGCAAGCGCCGAGGCAACCATGCTCGACCAATCGCCCCAAATCCAGCGACAGGATTTTGTTGCAACTCATTATTTAATTGTGACGTCAACCATTCAGTGGTGATTGGATATTCTAATGATTCGATTTGTGGGGCAGGAAGTACAGTGATTTCTTTAGATTGTTGATACCATGGTGTGATAAATCCTTGTCCTAGCGGATTGTATTCATAGGTACTGTGTGCTATCGGTGCGAAATCCTTTTCAGGATGCTCAGCACGTAGCGCCTCAGGAAATAACGCTTCATCGGGAATAGGCTTAGCCAGTTTTTCATTTTCATAGACCTTACATTCACCACCAAATGCATAACGATAATCAATCGGCAATTGCCGTATGGGAGAAGGAGAAGTTAACTTCCATTCACCTGACTTTTCATCGAGTACAAACTGACGAGCCCCAAAACAGCGTAGGGATTTTTCAATTAGTACCTTATTATCTCGGCTTGTCATGGTAAAAGAGACAGTAATGGATTCAGCGGGCGTGTTGTCTGGTGCATACGCTATGCCATTGATTAGTACATCACAATGAGGTTTGAAGGGGGCTAAGTCACTTTCTACGAGAACAGATGAACTGTTTGGTTTACTAATAAATTGATCTTCAAACTCAAAATTTAAATCAGTCAGTAAAGAAGGAACATATTCCCCTTTATTTTCTGTTGGGACCAGAGCGTACCCAACCTTCATAGCAATTACATGGTGCTCAATATCTTCCACATTGAGCATTTTATAATTAAGAACTGAAAAAGGCGTAAGATTACGAAATTCCATTTCTTATCCTCTAGTTTAAGTCCACATCTTTACCGGTAATTTGTACAGGTCCGGATGCTTCAAAATTAAACTTATGTCCATTAATTGTGACATGGCCTGCACTATCCATCCGCAACACGCTGGCTCCACAGCGGAGTTCAATGACATCACCGACATTAATGGATAACTGATTGGTAACATTGATAGTTTTACTTTGCCCAACAGTCTCTGTATTGTCTTTATTAATGCTTTCAGTGCGATTGCCTTTCACCAGCATCGCTTGGTCGTTATCAACCACTTCCATATGGTCATGTAATACATGGGTAGTACGGTCATTGAGCACCTTCGTATTCATGTCCTTTTGGGCATGAATAAACACTTCCTGCTTGCCATCCTCATCTTCAAAACGTAGCTCGTTAAAACCTTTTCCTTTATGGGTTTTCGTACGGAAGGTCGTACGCGTTTTATTTTCAGGAAATTTTATTGGTGGTGCATTACGCCCATCGTAGGTACATCCCGTGATAATGGGGCGATCAATATCCCCGTTTAAGTAGCTTATCTGCACAATAGTGCCAATACGAGGTACGGCAGAAAAACCGTAGCCATTGCCACTCCATCCCATAGCAACACGCACCCAACAGGAGGCGCCATGATCAGGCTTACCATAGCGATCCCAATGGAAATGGACTTTAACGGCACCATATTCGTTGACGTAAATTTCTTCTCCTGGAGGACCAACTACGGTGGCTAATTCATCCCCATCGGCAGTTGGCTTGTAATGATGAGGCGGACGCCATTCTTCACGGCCAGGTATAAATGTAACGCTATTACTTAGTTGAGTTCCGTCACCACCCCCGTTATCGGCGAGTGGTTGTACGCCATGGTGAGTGACAGTGATGACTTGCCAACTGTCATTCATCAGCGCATTTGGGTGATTTTGTAAGGTGAAAATTTTTCCCGGACGTAAGGCAAAACAGTTAGTCGTGGCATTCCCCATGCGACTACCGCTACGTAATTGCTCAAATCGGACCTTTGTTAAAGGTTCGCCTTCCGCATCTAATTGGAAACGACCATAACTTTCAAACACACTATGTTGCCCACCTTTTTCTAATTTCCCTTTATGCATCAGAGGGTAGGAAGGTCGAACATAATTATTATCTTTTTGGATCGTCTCATCTGAGCATAGATATTCACCGTATTGCCATGTTGAAACGGTGCTATCCGTTATATCGGTATCGGCTTGTGGGTTGTAGGTGAGGTGGATCCCCGCGGTCATTCCCATATGTTCATCGCTATAGAACATCTCTTCATCTTCAAACCAGAAGTTAATCCCTTCTTCAAAGGCTAAGCGACACCAAAAGTCATAAGCGGATTCCCGTTTTTGTGTGGTGTAGGTCCGTACCGGATGTAAAGCTTCACGGTAAAAAAGACAGTCTGATTTGACGTGCGCTTCGTCTAATAAGGTTTTTAAAATGGTGGGGGCGTTTTGGTCTTGGAAAATACGACTGTCTTGGTTGAGGGTCATGATCCACATTTCAGGACGAATATCAAAATGATACCACGTTTTCACTCCATCGGTATTACCTTGAGCAGCCCCTGCAAGAATACCTTTTACGGTACGCACAACTTTACCGTCACGTTTGACGGTAAGTGATGAAACTTGACCAAGATGTTCTTGGAAATCTATCACTGGGAGTAGGCTGACGGCATTAATGCTCAAGCTAAAGAGTGAAGAAAGCCCTTCCGTTAATGAAAAATCGGTAACTTGTAATGTTCCCGGAGGTAATAATCCGATTTCACAGGTAAATACTAATCCACTTGGATCAGGGTTGAGTCCTAGAGCACTGAGAAGTGTGGATTGTGCTTTATCAGCCATCTCACTATAAGCGCCTGTTTCTGAAGATATTGCTCCTTGTAGTCCACCAGTAAACCCACCGCCGGGTGTGAGTGCAGCAGAAACACCATCAAGGCGTGAGGTCATATTAGAGGCTACAGATAACGCTGTTTGCGCCACATTAATGGCTTGTTGAGTTTTGGCGGACGCTTGAGAAATTAAGGCATCTTTAGCTTGATTGATGACTTCGTCTTGAATCGAGGCTATCGGATCTATAGATGGTTTTTTGGGGTCTTTTGAGAACATAAATAGGCTCCGAATTAACGGGTAGGCGTCATGACATTAAATAGAGAAAGACGAGCCTATGTAGGCTCGTCGAGTGAAGCGATTACGCTTCCAGCGGTGCGCGCCAGTCATCAGCACCAGAAGTGCCTGCTACGGTGTGCTCCCAGTCCACCTTACGGTAAGAGAGTGACACTTCGAGCAGCTGCGTATAATCCGCTTTGGCCGGATCTTGGCAGTGTGGCATTTGACAATCGATGTTGACGATAGTCGCATCGGTCAGTGTGGTGGTGAAGAAGTGCTCTTGCTTCCCTTCAACAGACGTGCGGTACCATTTCAGTTCCACTTTTGGCAGCATTTCA